>DATAGL010000575.1:0-2709 GCA_036263755.1 Chitinophagaceae bacterium
CAGTGGCGGAATTTCAATATTGATCCCGACTGGTACCTCGGCAAGATCGGTCATACCGATACGGGTGACATCCTGGGGATGAAACAACTGTTTGAGCTGCTGCGCGAAGAGTTTCCGAAACTGCGGTTTGGTTATTACAATCCCCCGATCGAACGCATCCGGGGCAATTACGAACAGGATTACGCTCATTAATACCCTTTGCTTCCTTGAACGCTCAACCACCCGCCCGTATTCTGCCGCTGCTGGTGCTCTCGCAGTTTGCCGGAACCTCGCTCTGGTTTGCCGGCAATGCGGCCCTGCCCGACCTGCAGCTTTCCATGGGACTGGCCGCAAGTGATGTGGCCTGGGTAACTACCGCCGTTCAACTGGGCTTTATCGCCGGAACACTCCTGTTTTCCCTCCTCTCGATTACCGACCGGATTGCTCCGGTCCGGTTGTTCCTGATCTGCTCCCTGCTCGGGGCCACCCTGAACGGGATCATTCCGCTGGCCGCCGAAGGCCGGGCATCCCTGTTGTTGCTGCGCTTCGGAACCGGCTTTTTCCTGGCCGGTATCTATCCTGTAGGCATGAAGATCGCTGCCGACTGGTTCCCGGCCGGCCTGGGCAAGGCCCTGGGCTTTCTGGTCGGGGCGCTCGTGCTGGGTACCGCCCTGCCCCATGGCCTGAGGGCTTATTTACCTGAAGGATCCTGGAAAACATTACTGTGGAGCACATCAGCCATTGCCGCGCTGGGAGGACTTCTCCTCTATACGCTGGTGCCGGACGGTCCCCACCGGAAAGCAGCGGCAGCCTTTCAGCCGGCCGCCCTTAAACGTCTGGCTGGCCTGCGTCCGCTCCGCGCCGCAGCGTTCGGCTATTTCGGCCATATGTGGGAGTTGTATACTTTCTGGGCCCTGCTCCCGGCCCTGATTCTATGGAATGCAAATTACCAGTACGAGCCGCCCGTATCCATTGCCTTATGGTCGTTTCTAGGCATTGGCGCGGGTGCGGCCGGCTGTGTTATCGGCGGGATAGCCTCGGCCCGCCGGGGCAGCGCACGGGTGGCCCGGCTGGCTCTCTGCGTTTCAGGCGCCTGCTGCCTCCTGTTTCCCCTGTTACTGAAAGCGCCGGCCCCGCTGTTTCTTACGTACCTCTTTATCTGGGGAGCCGCCGCGGCAGCCGACTCACCGCAGTTCTCCACCCTGGTGGCGCAGGCAGCCCCTGCGGAATACCGCGGAACCGCGCTGACGCTGGTGACATCCGTCGGCTTTGCCCTGACAATCGTGTCGGTACATTTTTTCGCCTGGCTGCTGGAGCGAATGCCGCATCCGGAACTCCTCTTTCTGTTACTTGCCGCCGGACCCTTTCTGGGTGTTCGGGCCCTCCGCCCGCTTTTTGCACCCGTTCCCGAAAAGACTGCTGCAAATGAACCGCAACCATAATCCCGCTACCGGAACCGGTATTGCCCTGGCAGTCCTGGCCACCGTCGTCTGGTCGGGTAACTTTATCGTGGCCCGGGGCGTGGCCGGAGAAATTCCCCCGGTCACGCTGGCTTTTTTTCGCTGGCTGACGGCTTCTGTGCTCCTGCTGCCTTTGGGCTGGAAACAATTGCGGCAGGATGTCCCGGTCTTACGGCAAAAAAGTGGCTACCTGTTCTGGGTAGCCCTGACGGGCATTGCCCTGTTCAATACCTTCGTTTATGTAGCCGGCCGGTATTCGCCGGCCATCAACCTGGCCCTGATCGGCACCACTTCATCACCGGTTTTTTCACTCATACTGGCTGCCCTGTTCCTGGGAGAACGTATCAGTGCCTTGCGGCTTACCGGGCTGGCCTTGTGTTTCGCCGGTATTCTTTTCCTGCTCTCGGGCGGCAGTCTGGAGCGCCTTCAGCAATTCCGGTTTTCAGCCGGTGACGGCTGGGTCATCCTGGGAGCTCTTTTTTTTGCAGTCTATAATATACTGGTGCGCCGGAAGCCGGCCACCATAAGACCCCTGGGTTTTCTGACGATGATCTTTTTGATGGGCACGGTGCTCCTGCTGCCGGCCTGGCTGGCGGAACAACAGTTTACCCCGGCCGTTGCCTGGAATGCAAAGCTGGCCGGGGTGATCCTTTACCTGGGACTGGGCACGTCTGTGATCGCCTTTCTCTGCTGGAACGGCGCCATTGCCCGGCTGGGCGCGGCCCGGACAGCCCTGTTCGGCAACCTGATCCCTGTGTTCAGCTCGCTGGAAGCTGTCTGGCTACTGGATGAGCAGATCACCTGGATCCATGCCGTTAGCGGGGCCTTAGTGCTGACCGGACTGCTGGTGGCCAACCTGGGAGGACAAGCCGGTCAAAAAAAACCCGCCTCTGAGGGCGGGCGGGTTTCGGATTATCGCTGAAGTGTGACCTGCGACCGGATCTCTCCGGGCTGATTGGCAGTAGTATGGATGTTATAATACATCTTTCCTTCCTTGAAGAACTGCTCTACGCTGTCCACGATGTTCACCGTACCGGCCGCCGTACCATTGGTCCCATTGGTTACGATATTCAGGGTGATCAAGGGTGGCGCCACTTGCCCGGCCATGGCCGGTCCGTGAAAATGGGCCATCGTTGCATCGCCGGACAGGCCCGTCCAGGTAATGCTGTAGGTCAGCTGGTTGGACGTTTCATTGTACGAACCCGTCAGGTTTGCCGTGGCATTGGTCGTTACCGCAGGTACTTCCTGGGCACCCGAAGCGGTACCGGAT
>DATAGL010000576.1:0-1971 GCA_036263755.1 Chitinophagaceae bacterium
CCAGTACATTTTCGGTGTCGTGCAAAACTTGTTCGTTGGTAAAACGGATGACTTCATAACCCAGCCTGTTCAGGGCTTCGGTCCGTACCATATCGCTAACCTGCATTTCCGGAAGCTGGTGGTAAAGGCCGTCAATTTCTACAACCAGGCCTTTCTTGATACAGGCAAAGTCGGCAATAAACTGCCGGATAATGTGCTGCCTCCTGAATTTAAAGCCTAGCCTGCTCGCACGGAGTTGTTCCCATAGAAGCGCTTCCGCCTCTGTAGGTTGCGACCGGTGTTGCAGCGCAAATGCTTTCAACTGCCCATACAACATCGGATCGGCATTAAAATGTTTTACGGTATAGGAGGTGGCACCGTCTTCCACAACATTTTCTTCATCAGCAGCATGGTTGCCCACCATCCCTTCCTCCGCCAACGTAATGGCTCGGGATATCCTCCGGATGTCGTGTACTTCACCCAGGGGCATTTTGCCGTTCCATTTTTCCGGCGCCTTCCAGTATGCGGAGGGCTGCCCGTCTCCCTCCCCACCGGGGAGGGCCGGGGAGGGGCTGCATTTATCGAGTACGTCCTGGATCATGCCTTCAAGACCGAGCTTGCGGCCGTCGTCGGGTGAATAGATGCGCGTGATCCCGTAGTGGTGGAGCTCTTCGATTTCCTGGGGCAGGATGGTACCCCCGCCACCGCCGAAGATTTTGATGTGGCCGCAGCCTGCCTCGTTGAGCAGGTCCTTCATGTATTTAAAGAATTCGACGTGCCCGCCCTGGTAGGAAGTGATGGCAATGCCCTGCACGTCTTCCTCGATGGCGGCTTCCACGATCTCGCGCACCGAGCGGTTGTGGCCGAGGTGAATGATCTCGGCGCCCTTGCTTTGCAGGATGCGCCGCATGATGTTGATCGCGGCGTCGTGCCCGTCAAACAGGGAGGCGGCCGTTACGATACGGATCTTGTTTTCGGATGTGTTGGTCATGTGATGCAAGCAATAGTTAATGGGGCAAAGGTAGGGCAGAAGCGGCCTTCCCGGCAAAGGCCCTGCGCCAAGCGGGTTGAAAGTGATGCACTTAGGGAATTTTTTCCGGGGCGTTGTTAAGAATTTGTAAAAAGCTGTATATTTCGATTCGCTTTGAAGAAAATTACGGCCATAGGACTGCTGCTGCTGTTGCTGTTTAACCTCGTTGGTTACCGGCTCCTGTTCCATTATGCGCAGGAACGCTCCGATGCCCGGATCACCGCCCGCATCGAACGGGCGCATTACGACGAGTCCGAGCTGCGGATGCTCCGGGTGCCGCTGTCGCTTCCTTATATGACCGATCAGTCCGAGTTTGAGCGGGTGGAAGGCGAGATCACCCTCGACGGCCATATATACAAGTATGTGAAGCGCAAGGTGGAAGGCGGCCAGCTGGTGCTGATGGTGCTGCCCGACCACGACAAGACCGCCCTGGAAGATGCGCGCACCACCTTCTTCAAGATGGCCAACGAGCTGCAGGAAGACGATGCCCCTGATCCCAGCGCCCCGGTCAAATCCCTTTCCTTCAAGAGTTTCTGGATCGAATACGACGAACAGCCTGCGGCCTGGTGCCTTGCACCCCTGGCGGCCCAGCAGCGCCTTGTATACCCACTTTCTGCCACGCCGCTTTCCGGCACCGATCAGCCTTCTCCCGAGCAGCCGCCCGAAGCTTGATGACCCCGCCTTTCCCGTTTTTGTTTTCCCTTCCGGAAAACCGTTCCCGTCATCAACCTTATTTTTAATCAGCGGCTTACCGCCGCCCTATCTGCTTTTTTTATGAGAAGAATTTTCTCTGCCTGCCTGCTCTTTTCCGCTCTTTCCGCCACGAATCAACTGAATGCCCAGGGCTGTGTGGCCATCCGGGGAACCGGCACCGTTTGTACCAAAATGGATCATATCGAGGAAGCCTCCTCCGGCTGGCAATTCAATGCCGGCTACCGGTATTTCAAGTCGTTCCGCCACTT
>DATAGL010000577.1:0-7558 GCA_036263755.1 Chitinophagaceae bacterium
CATCTTCGGCTTGAAGCGTTTTCTCCGGTCCACCACGTAGTAGCCTTCGTGCAGCTGGGCATTCTCGATACTGGTATCGGCCCGTTCGGCGTTGATCCGGTAGTTCGTATAAATGAATACGTCGTTGATGCGATAGGCAGCGAGGGCTGAAGCCGGGACTTCCGCTTTAGTGATCAGGCGCAGGTCTACCTGGTGGTTGCCGGCGGTACTGTCTACCTGGGCAAGCAGGGCATCGGGACTGAAATAAAAATAGCCGCGTTCCTTCAGGAAGGCGTCAATCCGGATCCGCTCGCCGCGTACCACGTCCAGGTCGTACGGATCACCGGACTTCAGCAGCGTATTCGTCGTGCTGGCCCTTATATCCTGCACCAGCTGCGCGGTGGAATCGGTGCCGAACTGGATGTTGCGCAGGGTATAGCGCGGGCCGGCTTCAGCGGTATATTCGGCATGTCCTTTTTTTCCTTTGCTGACGGTGTCGCCCGTTACGGATGATTTAAAGAAGCCTTTATTATCCAGGAAGGCATCGAGCGATTTAAAGTTCTGATCCAGGTCAACGCTGCTCAGCAGCACCGGCGGCTCCCCGAATTTATTCCGGAGCTTACCAAAGAACGATTTGGGCTTGGCTTTGGCGAACATGTTATAAATGTTCAGCTTGAACGGGATACCCAGTAACCGGGAGTTAGGTTTGGGGGCCGTCAGGCCCTGTAACTGGCTGCGGAATACTTTGCGCTGCTTGGCAGGGAGCTCGGGCGCATTCAGCGTAACCCGGGCACCGGTATACAGCTTTTCGCCTTCCGGCAGGGAACGGGTGGAGCTGCACGAAAATGCCAGCACGGAAAAAATAAAAAGACAGGTGAAAAGCGGCCGGAAAACCATTATTGCTCTTTGTTTGGTTGATTGTTCTGTTGATTCTGATTATCGTTCTGTTTCACTTCTGTACTTTCCTGTTTGGCGGCATTTTCCTGGGCCGCGCGGCGTTCCCTCGCCTGGCGCCGTCCCTGGAGGATCTGGCGGAACCGGTTATAGTCCACCGTGATCGCAAAGGTCAGCCCCGTCTCCACCACATAGCCGTATACCTGCCCTTCGTATTCATTGCGCCGGTAAAAGCGCAGCGCATACCGGCCATCGCGGCTCAGCTGGTAATTCACCGCCACATTGCCTGCAATGTTATTGGAGCTCTGGTTCGATTGCTGCGGGCCTTCCAGCTGGAAGTCGCTGCCCACGCTCACCGTCAGGCGGTCGTTCAGCAGGCGCTTGCTCAGGCCCACATTCAGGTCGGTGCGGTTGCGCCGCTGCCCCGTTGTGAAATCATCGCTGGAGGAGACGTCGAAATTGAGGTCCACCCCGTCAATAAGGCCGGCGGCGAGCTCATTCAGCTGCTCGGTCATCAGCTTGCTCACACTCTGACGGGCAAAGGCTCCGGCATTGAAACCGCCCCCGCCGCCGCTCGACTGGAAGGGGTTCTCGCCCACAAACCGGTTCAGCAGCAATATGGCAAATACCTGTTTATTGAGTTCCGATTGTTCGTTGCGCAGCTGGGTGAGCCGGGTATTGACATTGGTCAGTACGTCGCCGTTGACGTTGTAGTTGCCATCCGGCGGTAACTGGATATCAAACGTAAGCGTGGGCTTCATCAGTTCGCCGTCGAGCTGCAGCAGCACCCGGAAGGGAAGGCGCTGCAGGTAGTAATTGCGCTGTCCTTCATCGATCTGGGATTCCACCAGGTCCAGCGGGGCGGTGTTGGCAATGTATACCGCGGTTACGTCCACCTGCGCATTGGTTGGCTCGCCCAGCCAGGTGATCTTGCTGC
Organism: Chitinophagaceae bacterium; assembly: GCA_036263755.1. Lineage (GTDB taxonomy): Bacteria > Bacteroidota > Bacteroidia > Chitinophagales > Chitinophagaceae > Flavisolibacter. The sequence continues at coordinate 1,811 of DATAGL010000577.1, forward strand.
CCTTCTGGATCTCGAAGCGGCGGCGGAGGAAGTTGAACGAGAACTGGTAAGCACCGTCTTCGATCTCATAGGCCCCGGTAAGGGAAACCTTTCCGCTGGGATCGATGCCGGCAGAAAGCTGGCCGGCCCCGTTGAGGCTGAGGAAGTCGCCGTTGGCCACATCCACAATCACGTTGAAGGAGGCTTCCTTGCGCAGGTCGATGTTCACCGACAGGTCGAAGCCTTTGAGGCCGGAATTGTTCAGTGAATCATAGGCTGCCAGGAACAGGGTGTCGGCCGCCGGATTATTGAAGTTCACGAATTCCACCACGCCTTCCCGTTGCGCCACGCCCGGCGCTGCCTGCGGGATGATGATCGAAAAGTCGGTTCCTTCTTTGGTGGCCAGGTTGCCTTCAATGATCGGTGCCTGTTCCGTACCGCCGATGTGCAGGTCGGTATCGATGACCAGGGATCCGAAGTAGATCCCGTTGTCCTTCCGGTCGGCATTGAGCGCCCGGAAATTGCGCGAGCGCACATCCAGTCCGAACGAATAATTGATGAAGTTCGGCGTGCTCACATTGCCGTTAATGGCCATGGTATTGTTGGCGGAATCGCGGATCGTAAAGTCGTTGAACTGCAGTCCTTCGGAGCTGACGAAGATCGACTCATCGTTAATCGTGAGCGGTCCGCCCAGCAGGGTAGTGGTAAAGGAAGCGCTGTCGAAATTCAGGCGGCCCTGCAGATCCGGATCGGTGGACGTGCCGTTGATGGCAACCGAACCCGTTATGGCTCCGGAAGCCTGCTTCAGGAAACCGGAAAGCATGCCTTCAAGGGTATTGAGTTCCAGCCGGTTTACATTGAGGTCAAGATCCAGCCCGAGTGCGCTGCCCTGCGGGGCAAAGGAGCCGGTGACGCGGATGTCGTTGCCTTTTCCGGTGATCGATGCATCGGTCACATACCGTTCGCCGGAGGAAGCCACCTGGAGGTTGATGTTGCCTACCGTATCCTGCCTGAAGCTCAGGTCGCTGATGGTCAGGTTGGAGGTGAAGACGGGCTGCTGCATCAGGTTGCGCAGGGAAACCGAGCCGTTCATCACACCATCCACCAGGAGCGTATCTGATTTGATAAAGCCGGTGATCGTACCCAGCCGGAAGGCCGTAAAAGTGACGTTGAGCGGTGGGTTCGTTCCCGTTCCGCTTTGCAGGGAAAGCACCTGCCCGTTCTGCTGCAGGTTGAAATCGTTCGCCAGGATCTGGTTGTCGCGCATGGATATGGAGTTGCCCGGCGTGATGGTCCAGCGCTGGTAGTTCAGCAGCAGGCTGTCGGGGTTCAGCGAGAACGTCATGGCGCCCGGGGCCGGCTGGGTCAGCAGGCCGGCCAGGCGGTAGCGATCGGCGCCACCCTTATCCTCGATGCCGAGGTTGAACCGGATTTGGTTGTTGAGGGCCGTAGCATTGATTTCGGTGCCGTACAGGTCGAACGAATTTCCGCTGCGCAGCCGGTCCACCCGGGCAACGAGCCGGAGCCCGCTGTCTGATGTGGAAACCTGTGCATTCAGGTTCCGGATCTCGTTCCCCTGGAGCTGGATAAAGGAAGAGCGGACGGTTGCCTGCAGGCCCTGGCCGGTGGCTAGCGTGCCGTCGGCATGCAGCGTGTCGGCCGCCGTCAGTCCCGGAACAAAGGAAGCCAGGATCGGGTGATAGTGCATATCTGCCGAAAACCGGATATCGTAAGGGGCTACCTGCGGCGGGCGGGTAGGGTTTACGGAGAAATAAGGCTGGATGTTGTTCTGGAAGATGGCCCCCAGGTCGCTGAACCGGTAGCGGCCGGTCATTTCCGCCGAAACCACGGGACTGGTAAGCCTGATGAATTTGTTTTCGCCGTCGGCATCAGAAACAAAACGGAAGGAATCCAGGGGCAGGCGGTTTACTCCGGATACGAGCAGGCCTTCCGTAATCCGCACATCAGCGGTCAGCTGGTCAGGACCGATCGCCGGGATATCAGCGTCGATGCGGCCCCTGAAGATCAGCGGCTGGGGCGTCAGGTTCAGCGGGCCGGTATTGATGCTGTCTACGAATCCGGCTACCCGGAAAGAAGGGGTGCCCGACAGGGCGCCGGAAGCGTCCAGGTTCAGGCGTACGTTCGGATCGCGTACGACCAGGTCCACATCAAAAGCCGTTGGCCGGAACGTTCCGTCAAGGTTGATGTTGCGGTAGGTATAGCCGTTGTAGCCGATGCTGTGGATGGCTCCGTCAATGGCCGCGCGCATGGTTTCCGGGGTGAAGCCCGTACCCGAAGCGGTAAAGTTGGCGGAGACGGAACCCAAACCCGGTACGGTGCGCAGGATGGAGCCCAGCTGCAGGCCGTTGGTGCGGATGTTGGCATTATAGGTGGCCGAAGCCGGTGCGGTAAGGTTGGTAAACCTTCCGTCCAGTGCGATAAACCCGGCCGAAGTACTGATATCGAGGTCGGTATTGAGGGCAGCCGAGTTGCCGGAAAGCGTGCCTTTGACCGTAAAGGACTCCGGCAGGGCTACTTCCGCCGTTGAAAGACGCTGGCCGGTGAACAGGGCCAGGTCGCTTTGCGTGGTATGGAAGCGGCGGATGGTAAAGGTGCCGCCGGCCTGGTTGGGATTCGTCAGTCCGGCCAGGGTGCCTTCAGCATCCAGCTCGGTCTGGCCCAGCCCGTCGAAATGAATGTTTTCAAAATGCATCCGGTCCAGGGAACCGGAACCGCGTATATCGAGGTGCCAGACTTCGTTGGGCCTTGCGAAGGCCGGCTGGCCGCGCAGCTGCGGTGCAAAGGCAAGAATGTCCTTTACCTGTACGCGGCTGTCGGTAATGGCCACTTCGAACACCGTCTGCTCGAAGCGGTTCATCAGCGCGTCGTAGGAAGCGTATTCCAGTACGAGGTCGCGGCGGATTTCCGTTCCCGGCGTTTTGATGTACAGGTTCTTCAGGTACGACTGGTTGTGGGCATACAGGAGGTCACCTTCCAGGGCGTCGAGCCGGAAGCCGCTCTGCTCGCGGAAGTGCCCCCGCGTAATGGAGCCGCCGATGGAATCCCCGTTCATCACGAAGTTGTCGATATGGAGGGTCAGGCTGTCGGCCAGCAGGTGGGCGAAGTCCATGCCGTACCCTGTTTTGGGACTGTTGTCATTGTCGAACTGAATGCGGTTGCCGTCGAGGTCAATATTGTCGATCCGGAAGCTCCAGGGTTCCGTTTTCTGCACCGCGATTTCTTTTTCCACTTCCTGCTCCACCACTTTGGCTGCCTCGCTGCGGCCCATCCGGATCACCGTGTTGGACTTCACCAGCTTCAGGTCTTTCAGGTGAATGGCCTGCCGCTTCATGTCGAGGTCGTCGCCGTTGACGATCAGCCGTCCGATCTGGAAGCTGGAAAACAGCGCAGAGGCGGAGTTGTCGTAGGCAAACGAAACATTGCCCACATCGATCTTCCCGAAGTCGAGGTCCAGCGGAATGGGAGCGGCTGCCTCGGCCAGGTCGGCACTGACCGGCTCCGGTTCCACCAGGGGCTTGTTCTGCCGCAGGTGGCCACGGACGTTATTGACAAAGATCAGGGGCACGATGTACCGCGAGGTTTCGAGGTTAATGCTGTCGATGTCGGCATTGAGCCGGCCGATGGTCACCTGCATATCCGAGCCGGTGATCACGTCGTTGAACAGTACGTCCACATTATCGAGCAGGAGGTCGGAGATGGCCAGTTTCATAGGGGCCGCTGCCGCCGTATCGGCAGGGTTGGGCGCCGTGGTAAAGGCATCGGCAATAAACTGGAAGTTGAACACCGTATCGGGCAACACCCGTTTGATCCGGGCCGTAATGTTTTTCAGCTCCAGTTCGGACACCTCGATTTCACCCGCGAACAGCTTGGCAAGGTCGAGGTTGGCCTTGATGCTGCCACCGGACAGCAGGGTATCTTTCTTCTGGTCTTCCAGGTAAATATTGCTCAGGTGAACATTGCCCGACAGGCCGAAGGAAATGCCTCCGATCTCCACCTCGGTTTTCAGCTTGTTCTGGAGGAAGGATTCCGCCTTGCTGGTCAGGAACCGCTGGACCGGCGGGGTCAGGATGAGCAGGAACACCAACACCACAAACAGAAAGAGGAAAAGGATGACTTTCAGCAGGATGCGTGCTACACGGGCCGGGTAATTCACCGGCTTTTTTTCTTCAGGTTTACGTTCTTGTTGCATTCGTATGGGGGGATGGCACCTGCTATGCCCGCAAATAACAGACCCTGCCCCAGACCCTGCCAGAACTCGTTTCCAGGCGCTCTTTTCCTTGTCCTTCAAGCAAATGGCGGGACTTTGTAGAAGTTCTTCTACAGGCGGCTGGCCGTTTCGGGCGCAAAAAAAGCGGCAGGTTTTCCTGCCGCTTTTCCAAGCCCCTTTCCGTTCTTACCGGATCATCACTTTTTGCCGGAAAGAAAGCTCCCCGGTTTGCAGGTGCAGCACGTAAATGCCGGCCGGCAGGTGGGTGTACGGCACCTGGAACATCCCCGAGCCGTTATAGGCAATATCGGCCTGCGCCAGCACCTGTCCGCTCAGGGACACGAGCCGGGCCTGAACCGTGCCGGGAACCGACAGGCTCGTGCCTACGGAAATGCGTCCACCTGTGGCCGGGTTGGCCAGAACGGTGAAAGATTCCGCTCTGCCTTCCGCCGCCAGGGTGACCACCCGGGTATACCGTGCCGAGCCATCGAGGTCGACGCCCCGGATCCGGTAATGAAGGCGGCCGGCCGGCACCGGTGCGTCGTCGAAATGGTAGGTTTCCAGGTCGCCGGTATTGCGGGCAGGCACCCGGCCGGCTACGGTAAAGGTTCCGGTGCCATCGGCCCGTTCCACTTCGTAATGGGAAACATCCACTTCGTTCACGGTATTCCAGGTTATATGCGCACCCCGGTCGGTCCGTTCCGCCGTAATGCCCAGGAAGTTCAAGGGCACTACAAACGGATTGCTGCCGATCACCATCATCCCGGGATTGGCCAGGGCGTTGGAGGTAATGGAGCCGGTGGTGGTCACGTTTCCGCTGGCCGTACCGCCGGTGCCGATCCAGGCGCTGCCGTTCCACTGTGCGGAGCGGATGTCGGAGAGGAAATAATTCGGGAAGGAAACCTTGCTGAAATCCCAGTTCAGGGTTACCTGTGCAGTACCGCCGGACACTTTGTTGACCGTCCAGTATTCGTTCGGGTTGGTCACGGCCAGGGGCGATACCGTAGTATTGGGATTAGGGTTGCTGCCGCTGTACACTGCGTTGTATTCGGAAGCCGCCGACAGGTTGCTGAGGGCTACCGGGCGCAGGAAGTTTCCGTTGCCAACCGGGAACGTGAAGTTCGTGGCCCCGATCTTTTTGACCCAGCCCGAAACGTGTCGGCTGTCGGCCGAACCGGTATGACCCGAGCCGGCTTCGTACACAAGGTAGTAGGGGGTAACGGCTGTAGCGATGATGCCGGCCACAAAGGTATGCGTGCCGCTGACGCTGAGGCTCCGGTTGATGGTAATGCCGGCACTGTTGGCGGTGCGCAGGTGCCAGGTGCGGAAGTTCTGCGTTCCGGCGATCGTTTGGGCGGCTGTGCCACCGAAGTGCAGGGTACCGGAACCGATGGCCACCGAAGCCTGGTTGTTAGTCAGGTTGCCTTTGAGAAACAGGTGGCCGTTGTTGGTCAGTGCTGCGCTGCTGTTGTTGGTCAGCGCTCCGGCAAAGGTCAGCGTATCGGTGCCCGGACTGATGTACAGGATGCCGGTATTGGTAG
>DATAGL010000578.1:0-3197 GCA_036263755.1 Chitinophagaceae bacterium
CTGAGCGAATTGGAAGATGGCATTCCCGAACCGCAGAGGTGGGTTTTTCTTATATGATCAGACGTGGACTATAGCTATCACATGCGCTATTTTGCGTGCGGTAAACTCCAGTAATTATTGGGTTTGCAAAATAGTGCTAGACGGATAAACGATGGACATTTGTATTCCTGTTAAGTTTTGATCATAGAATTCAGCTGACGGATAACGAAGAACCGTCCCATTTCAAAGTCTGGCAACGTTCAAGGATCATACATACTCTTAATGTATTAACAGCAATTATCTTTATTGATTCATCAAAATTGTAACCGGCCCCTCCAATCCGTTACCGGCGTAAATGGTGCATTCTTTTGCCGGCACTGCCCCGATTCCATGCCTGCTGCCAATAATGGACCTTGCTAAAGATCTTCGTATTAAAGTTGGCGACCAATTGTTTTGCTCCTGGATGGGAGCTGACAACGCGCCATGCCTGATTATCGGAACGTCGAAGCACGCCGCTTCACGGCAGTACATTAAAAAAAGGTTCAGGGATATCAACTAAGGTGCCTCTTTCCCTATTAATTTTTATCGCCCATGAGCTTTGCAGCAAGGTGAATACATGCCGGCAGATAACTTTCAACGCTCATCTTCGGTTCGGCCTTGAACGCATTTGAAACGCTTAACAGTTCTTCCTGCCGTTGCCTGTCCGGTGGCCATTTCCGGATGCTGAATGCTGGTAGCCGGGCTATTCACTTCGATAATACCGGTTCGAACAGTGCCCTCACGACTTACAGGAGCTGCCAGGCCTAAGCCTGGAATCTCTGCTTCTTAATTGTCATGACTATTCGAGGAAGTCAGAAACCTTTTTATGCAACGCCCGATGAAGATGTCTTTTATTACATCAACATCTGGGGAAGGCAAACCTAAAATATTCATGGCGGTACCCGGGAAGCAATCCAGCACCAGCCAAAAAAGACTCCTATTTGTTATCGCTTATTTGCGCTGCTTTAATCCCCAATCCACCATCTTATCAATGATTTGAAATAATCCCTTACCTGTTTCGGTTAATTCATATACATACCTTCCATGTGAAATATCAGCTTCTTTTCGGATAACGATACCATTCATTTCCAGTTCTTTTAACTCAATGGAAAGCATCCTTGCCGAAATCGAAGGCCAGGCCAGTTCAATATCTGTGAACCTGTTTTTTCCTTGCATCAGTGTGCAAATAATTCTCAACTTCCATTTGCCGCTAACGATTGTCCGTGTGTAATCCAGGGCAGACAAATGGAGTTTTTGCACCGGCTTGTCGCTGAAATATCTGCTTTTCATTGTATCGTCTTTTAAGTCTGTGCCCTTGTGTTGCAACCATCCCGGGGCTAAAGGGAAAGCATTTATGATAGTGCTGCCTTTACCACATTGTCAATGCTTCTGTTTCTGATTTCGGTTTGAGCTTTCTGCCCCACCATCCGGATGCAGGGTTCATGGGCGGCATGATAGTCCTGTGCTTCTTCCGAACGTACCTGCGTAAAGCCGACCGATTCGAGCAAGGATCCCAGGCTTTCGGGCGTGTAGCCCCAGCAATGGGCATCCCCTTTGAAGCGGTGGTAACCGAAGATGCTGCCCAGCATGCGTTCGTTTCCCTGCAGGTAACCCCTTGCGGCTGCTTCCAGGTCCGGGCATTCCAACACCAGTGTGCCCCCCGGCAGGAGTACGCGCTTCCATTCGGAAAGTACTTTTCCAACCACGGGGAAAGGAATGTGCTCGATGACATGATAGGCTTCAATCCGCTCTGCCGAATGGTCCGGGCAGGGCAGCTTGCTGATGTCGCACACATAATCAACAGCAAGGCAATAATTGAAGTCGATATTGATAAAACCGGGCAGGCGCTTGTGGCCGCAACCCAAATGAAGTTTCAGCGGCCCGGTGGGTTTCCGGAGGCGCCAGTAATTCCGGCCAATGGTCAAAAATTGTTTGACATGCGAAGTGTAGGAGCTTCTGAGTCTCATGACAGTGTTTTTTGGTTAGCGGGGGCCGGATCACTAAAAAGGGATACCTGGCGGATACGGGGATCAGGCGCTTTCTTTAAGCGGTTCGGGCAGTGCAGGCTGAATCATCCGGGGCTTTCGTTTTTTCAGGCGGCGGATGATTTTATTTCCGAAAGCAATGCCTGGTTTTTCAATGTATTTTTCGGTGAACAGCGCAAGCGGGATCGTGAGCACCATCGTTAACGAAAATCCTGCCAGAAATAGCAGCTCCCTGCTGACTGCCGGGTGCAGGTGCCGGAAAAGAAACCGGGTACCGTCCCAGGCAAACATAAAATGAAGCAGGTAAACCGAATAAGAGATGGTCCCCAGCCGGCCGATGTAGCGGTTGCTCAGGAAGGGCAGTTCGCGGTACAGCAGGAATAGGAACAGGAAGGCCAGTCCTGCCGAAGAAGGAAATAAATAGGTCAGATCGGGGCGGTAGGTGAACAGGTAAATGGAGCCTGCCAGTAAAAGGACAAAAGCAGCGGCGCTGAAGAGGAGGGTGGACCTCCCTGCGTGCTGCAGCCTTTCCAGTTTGAAGTAGAGCGACATGCCCATCAGGAATACGGGGAGCTGGCAGTACAGGTGGAAATAAAGAAAGGTGTTGTTCTTGATCGGGTAGTCGAGCAGCCGTTCGGCAAGCGGCAGGAAGAGGTATCCCGCCAGCAGCGCCGAAGCCGGGATCAGCACCAGGAGGGCATCGCTGTGGCGCACCCGCCGGTAAAGAAGGTAGATGAGCGGGAAGATCAGGTAGAAGGTCGTTTCCGTTCCGATGGACCATCCTCCGGGCACTACTTTGTTGTTGGCCTGCCCGGGGTAGAAGTCATGCACCAGCAGTACGTTGGCCAGGATGTTCTTCCAGGTATAGGGAGTGGCCAGTGCGGCCGGCGCTCCTTCCAGCCAGGGCCGCACCGTACTGCAGAAAAGGAGGTACAGAAGGATGCCGGAATAGTACAACGGGGCAATACGGAAGAAGCGGCGGAGGTAGAACCTGGTCCAGGCCCGGTCTTCGCCGGCACGCCGCCCGGCGGAGAGACACAGCGTAAAGGCGGAGGCCACAAAGAAAAGCTGAACGCCCATCTGTCCGTAATCGGTCAGCACCTGGAGCGTGTCTTTATAGTGGCGGGTGACATCGGAAATATGGGTGATCACCACCAGTAAAATGGCGATGCCTCTGAGGTTGTCTACATAATT
>DATAGL010000579.1:0-3473 GCA_036263755.1 Chitinophagaceae bacterium
ACGTACGTTCGCAATATAAATTAGCCACCCACGAACTGAATGATACCTTCCTGGACGCCCTGCATGCCAAAAGCGGCTATCCACGTGAAGACCTGAAGACCATCGTAGAGTTCATTCAATTTTCGGAAACAGCACCCACGCTGTCCGAGGCCCAGTTGCACCGCTTTTACAAACAACTGGAAACCTATTATCAAAAGACCTGAAATGGAAGAACAAATTTTTGAGACCCGAACCGACCTGACTGCCCTGAATGATGCCGTGATGGCTGTCCGAACCCAGATCCGGAAAGTGATTGTTGGCCAGGATGAAATGGTCAAGCTGATCATTACGGCCCTGCTGTCTGACGGCCATGTGCTGATCGAAGGCGTGCCCGGTGTGGCCAAGACCCTTACGGCCAAGCTGGTAGCCCGCTGCCTCAACGTGCAGTTCTCCCGGGTACAGTTCACGCCCGACCTGATGCCTTCCGATGTACTGGGTACGCCGGTGTTCAACCCCAAAGAAGGAAAATTCGATTTCAAACAGGGACCGGTATTCAGCAATGTGGTGCTGATCGATGAGATTAACCGGGCCCCGGCAAAAACCCAGTCGGCTCTTTTTGAAATCATGGAGGAGCGGCAGGTGACTATTGACGGAAAAACCTACCCGATGCAGGCTCCCTTTATGGTGCTGGCCACCCAGAACCCGATCGAGCAGGAAGGGACCTACCGCCTCCCGGAAGCACAGCTGGACCGCTTTCTTTTCAAGATCGTGGTGCCGTATCCTACGGAGGAACAGGAATATGCTATCCTGCAGCAATTCCACGGGCTGGGAACCACCGACGTGTTGCAGACGGTAACGCCTGTGCTGCAGCCGGAACAGATCGCCGCCATCCGCCGGCAGGTCAGGTCCCTGGTGATTGAGGAAAAGCTCCTGCAGTTTATCGCCCGGTTCATTCACCAGACCCGCAACCATAAATCCATTTATCTGGGTGCTTCCCCCCGGGCTTCACTGGCCGTGATGAATGCCTCAAAGGCGCTGGCCGCCATGAACGGCCGGGATTTCGTTACCCCTGAGGACATTGTGGAAGTACTGCCGCCGGTACTCCGCCACCGCATCATCCTTTCACCCGACAAGGAGATGGAGGGGATCGGCGAGGATGCCGTGATCAAACAAATTCTGGCTTCAACCGATATTCCCCGATGAATTTTTTCCGGCGCCTTTACCATTTGTATGATCAAAGCAGTCTGCACCCGAACAGGGTCGTGTACTTTGCAGGGTTTACTGCGGCTGCCTTGTATATGGTTTCCTATATATGGCCGGTCCTGTATGTATTGGGCACAGCCCTTTTGCTGCTGACCCTGCTGACTGTAGCGGTGGATGCCGTGCTTTTGTATTCGAAGCGCCGGCCTTTTGGCGCGCAAAGGGAGGTGGCCGACCGGCTGAGCAACGGTGACGCCAACCGCGTACGGTTGCTGCTGCATAACAGTTACGGGTTCCGGGTACAGGCCGAAGTGATCGACGAGCTGCCCGTCCAGTTCCAGGAACGCTCGTGGGTCAGGCATGCGGTACTGGAACCGGATGGGGACCAGCTGATCGAATATACCCTGACCCCGGTGGAACGCGGTACCTACACCTTTGGCGCTATCAATGTGTATGTTCAGGGGCCGTTGAAACTGCTGCGCCGCCGGTTTGTTTTCGGGGATACCCAAAGCGTACGCGTGTATCCTTCCTTTATCCAGATGCGGCGTTACCAGCTGATGGCAACCGCCAGCCTGCAGGAGAGTGGTGTCAAACGGATGCGCCGCCTTGGCCACAGCCTGGAGTTTGAACAGATCAAGGAGTACGTGCGCGGAGACGATTACCGCACCATCAACTGGAAAGCCACGGCCCGCAGGGGCGACCTGATGGTCAACAACTTTACCGACGAGCGCAGCCAGCAGATCTATTGCATCATCAACAAAGGCCGCACCATGAAGATGCCTTTTGAAGGCATGACGCTGCTCGATTATGCAATCAATGCTGCCCTGGTACTCAGCAATACGGCGCTCCTGCGGCAGGACAAGGCCGGCCTCATCTGTCTCGGTCAGCGCTTGGATGCTTTCCTTACCGCCGATAAAAAAACAACCCAGCTGAATAATATCCTGGAAACCCTGTACCGCCAGGAAACCGATTTCCTGGAGCCGGACCTGGAACAGCTGTTTGCCGTTATCCGCAACCGGATCACCCACCGGAGCCTGCTGGTGTATTTTACCAATTACGAATCCATTGAAAGCCTGGAACGGGACCTCCCTTCCTTAAAGCGGATGGCGCATTACCACCTCCTGCTGATCGTTTTCTTTGAAAATACGGAGCTCAAAAGCCTGGTCGAAACGAAGGCGTCCACGACGGAAGAAATGTACATACAAACCATCGGCAAAAAATATATGCACGAAAAAAAACTGGTTGCCCGGGAACTGCAGAAAGCCGGTATCCTTACTGTGCTTACCACGCCGGAGAAACTGACGGTCAATACCCTGAACAAATACCTGGAGATCAAGAACCGGCAGTCCATTTAAGCTGTTACTGTCGCCAACAGCAGGCCGGGCATCAACAGGTCATTGGCTTCTGTCACTACGAGCCCGTTGGCTGTTATGTCCTGCAGGCAGCGCAGAATACAGCGTTCTGTTTCATCAGATAGCTGTACCAGTTTTAGAAATAAGGGCCTGCAGGTACTGTACGGATCCAGATGTAACAGGAGCCGGGACAAGCGGGTACACGTACACAGCGCCTGTTCCAGGATGATAAAGGCAATTTTACGGGGCTGACGGGCAGCCTGGCCCAATTGTGCCGCCAGTTCCATGGCAACGAGCAAAAGATTATCCGCCATCATCTGGCTCCCCCCGGCCGGGAGTGTAACGGAAAGGCTTCCGCACAGCCCCGCTATCTGCAGGCCTTGTTTTTCCAGTTCAAAGAAGGATCGTTCATTCATGATTTACGCTTTACACCAAATTAGGCGCACTGCTTGGATCCGTCCAGTGGAAAAAGAGCTGCGGCTCCCGGTTTTTTTCGTAATCGAACTGTTTACTTTATCCGCTCCGGCAGATCCTGCTCCCTTCGTAATAGCCCGACAGTTGATTACTTTAGGCCTATGAAGCTGTGGGCTGTGCTCTTTCTTTTATTGGTGATGGTCCTGTTTGCAAACGGACAGGAACCCCGGACCCGCGAGGAGATTGATCAGTATGCAGCAGCGGTGGATAAGGATACGATCTTTCAGGTATTAAATTTAATGGGACCGCCCAATGGAGGTTTTTCAAAACAGCCCCTACAAATCCTTGGTAATATCCTTTATTTGGATACTCTGAAAAAACAACTGTATAAGGGCAAAACCAAAATACCCGAAGGAGAAATCAAAGTTTATTTTTACGGGAACCGACCTGTTTTTGCCCGTTACAGGCAGCACCTTGGAAAATTCGGACATGACGTGCTTTTTTTCCAGCTGTATTTCCGGGAACGAA
>DATAGL010000580.1:0-3766 GCA_036263755.1 Chitinophagaceae bacterium
GCTCGCCGCCCTTCTGCTCGCCGGTGCCGGTCATGCCGGGTACGAGCACGGCCATCCAGATACCGGCGGCTTCGGGTATGCCCTCGCCGTGGTCGCGCCATTGCGCTTTTACCGAATCGCCGCGCCCGTGATCGGTGGTGATGATCAGGGCTGTTTTGTCGCGGTACTGGGGCAGGGCCTGCATTGTTTTCCAGAGGTCGGCGATCATACCGTCCTGTGCGCGGGCGCTCATCAGGTACTGGTCGTACTGACCCGAATGCGCAAAATCATCGGTTTCGTCGAAGGCAATATAGAGCACCCGCGGGCGGTGCTGCTTCAGGTATTCGCGTGCAGCCACATACGTGAAGAGATCGGGGCGCACACCGATAGGCCTTGTGGTCAGCGTCTGCAGGTCGTTCAACAGGGCGGCACCCGGCACCGAACGGGGCACGGAATCAAAATCGGCATTCACGTAAAAGCCTCCGCGCTCGCGGTTCAGGATGTAGGGGAATACGTCCCAGGTGGCGAAGGCCGCAACTTTGTTGCGGAAGGCAGGCTGGCCCTGGAGGAATTCCAGCACGTTCACATTCTTGTTGGGAATTTTATCGTTCGAGTTCACGGCCGTATCGGGATAGCCTGTCAACAGCTCGTTGTAGCCGGGATAAGAAAAGCGGTAGCGGTTGGCCACTTCCACGCGGCTGCCCTCCCATTGGTTGCCGTACAGGCGGCCCTGTGCGGCCACTGTGTTCCAGATAAAGGGGAAGAGCTTCCGGCGGCGCTCGTCGGTCGTGGCCCCGCCGTACTGCTGCTGCACGTCTTTGGGGTTGCGCGTGTATTCCTTATTGTTCACCAGGGCCGTGTCTGCCCCGCCGTAAAGCTCCTGCCAGCGCAGGCCGTCGAGGGTCACCACGATCACGTTTTCCACGCGCTGCTGCGCGGTAGCCGCCTGTGCCGAGAGGAGCAGGAACAGGATCAAGAGTCGGTTCATATGAATTTCGTTTTAGGGGAGCCGGGCTTCCCTCCTGAAGTTAGTTATTTGATCAGCCACATGGAAGCATTGATGTCGTCGGTGGCGCCGAACTGTTCCTGTACGGCTCCGGCCCAGGCGGTCCGGTTCGTGGTCTGCTCGCTCGACGGGTACTGGAAGCGCTTCGGGATCACCCCGCCATTGCCTGTTCCGGTACCGGTTCCGAACTGCGGCACCCCGGTGCGGCGGTGATTGAAGTAAGCTTCCCAGCCTGAATTCTGGAAGAAAGCGAGGTACTTCTGGAGCAGGATCTGGTTCAGCCCTGCCGTGGTGTTGCCAGCATAGGCCACGGATGGCTGCCGGTAGTACACGCCTTCGAAGTCAAAGGGAATGTTGTAGGTGGTGGCCCCGGGTGCATTGAACGGGTACACCTTGGTGACGGTACCGGCACCATTCACCGGAACGCCGTAATTGGCCAGGGAAGAACGGATGCCTTTTTTGTACCAGCTTTCCGCGTCGGCCGAAACCCAGCCCCGGTTCGCCGCTTCGGCAATATTGAAGCACTGCTCGGCATAACCAATGATGATGCCCGGTTCGGGCGCATAGCTGCTGTAGTAGCGGCTGCGGCTGCGCACCGAGTAGGCGGCCTCGTTGGCATTGGCCATTTTAGAGGACATATCGGCCAGGTCCTCTCCCGGGTTGGCACCCACATAGACCGTGATATCGGCCGGCGTTTTGCCCGCCTTCAGCTGGGCCGTGGCTGGCTCGGCGGTGATGAACGCCCGGGGGTCGTTCAGGGAAACAAGGGTATTGAGGTAGGTGGCCGACATGTTGTACCGCGTGGCATCAAAGCCGAGGTTGTCGGGATTGCTGGGGTACTTGTTCACATTGCTGTAGGTGTACTGCAGATTGTCGGCTTCGCTTTCCATCAGCGGGTACCTGGCCGCATCGCCCAGTATGGCGGCAAACCGGGACTTGATGTTCAGATCCGGGTCGCTCTCCTTTTTGCTGAGGGCAATGAGTACCCGCAGCTGGAAGGCGTTGACCACTTTGCGCCAGCTGGACAGCGTGCCTTTCCCACCGAAGTAAATGTCACCGTCCACCTTGATGTCACCCGACTGGGCGATCACGGCCTGGAGGTCGGTATTGGCTTCATCCAGCCATTGGAGGATCTGCCGGAACACATCTTTCTGGCTGTCGTATTTCGGGTTCGGTTTCGAAACACCCTGGAGCGCTTCGGTCAGCGGAAGGTCGCCGTTGAGGCTCGTCATCCGGTAATAAAAGAAAGCTTTCATGAACTTGGCCAGTGCGGAATAAGCGTTCACTTCACCCAGGTTGATGCGCCGGGCTTCTTCTTCCATGCGCCGCACGTTGTTCAGGGTGGTGAAATTCCAGGAAGCGCCGGTCCAGTCGTACCGCTGGTCGCCGTAATAGTTGTAATTGCACAGGTCAAACTGGTTCCAGCGCGATACAAGGCTCCAGGGACGGTCTACATTCAGGTCGGAAGCAACGGCCGTAAACACGAGCGAGGGCGGTGTCTGCTCGGGGCGGTTGGGGTTGGTGCTGTACTCGTCGAACTTTTTGTTGCAGCCGGCGGCCAGCAGGAGGCCGGAAGCTATCAGGCCGGTATATAGGAAACGTAACATGCGATTAGGTTTTTAAGGTGAGGTATGAAGGAATCAAAACGTAACATTCAGGTTGATGCCGTAGCGCTTGGTGGTGGGTGTCTGCAGTGAAGAGCTGCCCTGGCTGCCGGCGTACTGGTCGATGTCCACGTCCTTGTATTTCGAGAAGTAGAGCAGGTTGCGGCCCACCAGCGAAACGCTTGCCTGGCGGAAAGGGCTGCGGCCCTTGAACAGGGTTGCAGGCAGGTTGTAGGTCAGGGTCACCTCGCGCAGCTTGGCGAAGGTCTTGCTAATCAGGTTGGCCTCGTTCGTGTTGTAGAAGAAGGAAATATAATCCTGCAGGTAAGTAGCCGTAGCATTGGGTGCATACTGCATGTCCTTGTAGTTGGTGACATTGCCGAGGGCATCATATTGCGGGGCCACGCCGTTTGAAATTACCACCCCTTCGCCGACCCAGGATTTTACACCCTTGTAATCCTGGTAGCGCGCTTCACCCATGCTTCCTTCCACGGTGTTGATGTGCCGGCCGCCGCGGTAGCTCTGCTGCTGGATGTAGTTGATCATCCTGCCCCCTACGCGTCCGTCGAACTGGAAGCCCAGCGAAAAATTCTTGTAGGATACGTTGTTGATCACGCTCCACACCCAGTCGGGATTGGTATAGCCCAGGAACCGGGCATTCGGGTTACGGATCGGCCGGCCGCCGGCATCATTGATGATCTGGCCTTCCGGCGTGCGCACGAAGGAGGAGCCGATCAGCTGGTCATAGCGGGTACCCACCTTGAGGAAGTTGTTCAGCTGGCCAGTGCCGGGATAGATGGCCGTCAGTTTTTCCTTGAATGTGGACCAGTTGGCCATGATGTTCCAGTTCAGCCGGGGCGTACGGACCGCCTGTGCGGTGGCGGAGACTTCCCAGCCGCGCTTTTCGGTAGTGATGCCGTTCTCTTTGCTGGCGTTGTAGCCCGTAGCCGAAGAGCGGGCGAGGTTGAAGATGCCGGGACCATCCTTCGAAAGGAAATAGGTAACGTCGAGGCCGAAGCGGTTCTTCAGGAATTTCACATCGGCACCCGTTTCGTACACCGTGCTCGAAAAAGGCTTCAGTGCCGGGTTGGCAATGACATCGGTGTAATAAGCGCCTACCTGGTTTCCGTAAACAATAGGTGTGGTGTAGGCATTGGAGTTTTCATAAGTGGGACCG
>DATAGL010000581.1:0-12507 GCA_036263755.1 Chitinophagaceae bacterium
CTCACTCCTCACTTCCCCACCCGGATCTGTTCCAGGGACATCCTTTTGCCTTTGCGGTGGATAATAAACAGGTCGCCGTACTGGGTATCGGGGAGGTCGTTGAGGACTTTTTTCTGCAACAGGCCGTTCACCAGTTCATCCACAGTATTGGAGTGACCGACAATGAGGATGTGCCCGCGTGCCCGGCGCAGCCGGTCCGGGAAAGTTGTGTCTCCTGCCTTGTAGGAGATGATGGGCGTTCCGGTGGCGGCACTCAGCGGCTGAGCTGTACCGGTAGTACGGATCGTCGGGGTGGAATAGATACGGGTGATCTTCCGGGACAGCAGGGTATCACGCAGGGCATTGGCCCGGGCCAGGCCGGCCGGCGATAATGGCACATCGCTTGACATAGTTTGGGTTGGTGCTTCTTTTTCCGCGTGGCGGGACACATAATAGGTAGCTGTACAGGACGAAAGGAAAAGGGAAGCGGCAAGGAGGTACCGAATCATATGGGGGTTTTAACAATTTAAAGGTAGAGCAGCTAGGATTATCCTCCTTCTTTTTATTAAATTAGGAAACGTTAAAACGCTATCTTCTATGAAACAGTTGTCCGAAACCTGGTTCGCCGAAGGCTTTATTGATTTTGAGCTGAAAAAATACACGCTCCTGGCTTACCTGCAGGAGATCCGCAAACATTTTGGCGAGCACAAATTGTATCCCCAGCTGGCCGACCTTATATTTCATTACAATAACCTGGTGGCTTTCCGCGAGAACAAGAAGCACCTGCAGGAACATTTCCCGAAGCGGTTTACCGGCATGCAGATCGAGCAGCTGCAACTGCTGTACGAGCAGATGATCGCCGATGATGAACTGATGACCGAGCTGGAAGAGATCATTAACTTCTCGGCCGGCGAAATGAAAACCACCATTTCCAACGGCACGGAGATCTATGAATTCGTGGAGGAAAACCTCACCATTACCCCGATCGGCCTTATCCCGCTCGATTACCAGGAGGGCTACTTCTTTCTCTCCACCGGTAACACCCGCGAAACCCGTGTGTATCATTACCGGCTTTCCATATTTGAAAAGCACGACGAACGGTACCGCAGTATGCGTACGGCCTGCATCGACCGGCGGCAGCGGAGTATGGCGCTCTCTTACGAACAACTGAAGTATGAGCTCATCCGCTCCCGTACCGACCTGCCGCATCCTGCCGTCTACAGCATCGAATCGGAGCTTACTTTTCCCGTGGAAGAAACCCTACTGCCGATCGCGAAGCGCAGCCTGGTGAAATACATCAGTACGGCCTCTTGATGTACGATGTACGGTTTACTATGTACGCCTGAGCGTATAATTTAATGGAGATTGCATGTTACAGATATATCAATTGCTGGCATAAACCGGCAACTTTATGACAACGCCAAACCACAAACCAAACCACAAACTACAAACCATAAACTATAGACCCCATTCCCTTCCCTTTTTCACCGCCGGTACCCCTTCCGTGATCCAGGGCGCAGCGGCTGCGCCTTTAAGGAGCCAGTCGAAAAACTGCTGCTGGCGGATCTGGATGTCCTTCCGGTTTTTCCGTTCCACGAGGTTGTGGGCTTCGCCATTGTAATTCAGCATCCAGACGGGCTTATCGAGGCGACGTAAGGCCGTGAAGAGCTCAATGCCCTGGTACCAGGGCACGGCGCCATCTGCGTCATTCGACATGATCACCAGCGGGGTGGTCACCTTCGGCAGGTGAAAGAACGGCGAGTTCTCGATATACAGCTGCGGCTGCTCCCAGGGCGTGGCCCCGATGCGGCTCTGTCCTTTCTCGTACTGGAACTGTCGGTTCACGCCTCCCTCCCAACGGATGCCCCCGTAGGCAGAGAACATATTGGCCACCGGCGCGCCGGCCCAGGCGGCCTTGAACATGCCGGTCTGCACCAGCAGGGCCACCACCTGGTAACCTCCCCAGCTTTGCCCCTGGATCCCGATGTTTTTGCTGTCCACCCATTTCTTTTTCGCCAGGGCCTGCGCTCCGGCCACAATGTAGTTATACGCATCCCGGGCCGGGTGCCCTTTCGTATAGCGGATGTCCGGGGCAAACACCAGGTAACCGCGGGAAACGAAAAAGGGAATGTTCAGCCGGCTGGGCGTGGGGGCCGGCGGCTGATAGGTATGCAACCCGTCGGACAAGCGCTCGTAGAAATAAATGATCATGGGGTACTTCCGGGTGGAGTCAAAATCTTCCGGCTTGTACAGTATACCTTCGGATGTTTTTCCGTTGAAGGTTTTCCAGGTGAACAGCTCGGCCGTACCCCAGTTGTACTCCTCCTGCTGCGGATTGGTTTTTGCCAGCGCTACCGGTTTGGCCGCGACGGAATTGGTTTGGTTCAATGCGGAATCAGAAGGATAAAAACCCCTGTTCCAATACAGCGTAGGGGATGACCTGAATTGCTCACTGGTGAACAGGTAAGCAGCACTATTCCGTGCCCTCTGCAGGGAGGAGAGCGCGTAAGCCGAATCAGCGGCAATCCATCCGCTGGTGCTTGCCAGTCGCCCTTTTTCGTTCAGGTACACTTCCCGGTAACCGGCTCCCTTGGTCCGCTCGTTGAATTCCCGGAAGACCAGCATTTGTCCCTGCCGGAGATACTGTTCCTCTGCATCCACCGGAACATAGCGGTAAACCAATCGTTCCTTTCTTCCGCCCAGCAACACCTCCGGCTTCTGTACGCCCGAGGGGTCCACCTTCCAGACGTCGTACCGATCGTACACGAGCACGGCGCTGTCGCCAGCAAACCACCTGGCAATCCCATAGGGAGCAGGGTCGCCCGGCGTATCGTGTTCCTCGTTGTAGAGGGGCGTTTTAATTCCGGCCGTAGCAGTCTTCCAGTCCTTGCCGTTCCAGACGAGGTACTGCCTGGTCTTCTGATCGAATACCAGCAGGTATTTACCGTTATAGGAAGGGTACACGCCACCGCCTTCATGATTCCTGCGCACGAGGCGGAACCTGCCGGTCACCGCATCAATGGCATAAATATCTTTCCGGGTGCTGCCGGTCCATTGTGCCTCCACGCGCCGGCCGGTATCCGTCACCCCGTAAAAGATGCGGCCGTCGCCTTCCGCCGTCGGAAAGATGTTCGGCAGTTCCCGGGAGGCGAGTTGTAGCACGGCTTCGCGTTCAAAGTCAAAAAGGGCCAGGTAGGTTTGTTTCAGGTCATTGGCCAGGCGGCTCAGCTGCTGGCTTTGCAGGTATTCGTCTTTGTAGTGCCAGATGTCGAGCTTTACCAGGTCGATGTCCACCAGGGTGGTATCCTTTGGCGGAGCCATATAGGCCGTACCGAAAAAAAGGCGCTGCCCGCTGCGGGAAAAATAAGGCACTGCATTTTCGGAAACGGTCATCCCCACCTGCATGCCTACCGATTTCCGCTCCACCAGGAGCCGGGCGGTTTCCGCTCCTTTTTCGTATACATAAAGCCCGTAAAATTTCGGGGCGGTTTTGCCTGTATCGGTTGAGGCCAAAAATGCACTGCGGGAACCATCACGGCTCAACTGTATGTTCCGGATCTCCCGGGCACCCCGGAACACCGTATCCGCCCGGCCCTGCGCCAGCTGGTACAGGACCACTACATTCCGTTCGAAAGCCGTCCGGCCCGGACCGGCCCCTTTCAGGAGCAGCTGTCTTCCCCCCTCGTCAAACTGGTATTCCGACACCCCCTTGAATACCACTTCCCTTCCGGTGGCCAGTTGCCGCAGCACCAGGTCAGAAGCCGGAGCGGCCGTGCTGCTGCCGCCGCCTTCCTCATCGGCATCCGCTTCATCTCCGGAGCCGCCTTTGACGTTTTTAAGCTCCCGTACCAGCAGGACCAGGGAATCGATGGTCTTGCGGAGCGAATCCACCGTTTTTTGGGTCGGCGCCCCTGCGGCTTTCAACGCTGCAGGATCGGCATCCCGGTGGTAGGCCACCCAGCCCGAGCCTTCTTTCGGTGTCCGGAAGGATTTGACCTTCGGGGTCTTCCAGAGGCCTACCTTTCCCAATTCCACGATAGCCAGGGAGTCTTTGGGAAAGTCTTCCGGCCTTTTCTTTTTGATCCGCGCTTCCCGGATTTCCCGGTACAGCGGCCGGATGCGGAACAGGGCAAAGCGGCTGTCCCCGGTGATGACGGCGTTGTAGCCCCGGGGCACTTCCATTTTCCATTCGCTGTCCGTAGCCTGCAGGTAGAGCCTTGCATCCCCTTCCTGGGGCGTGATGGTGTACACCACCCACTTCCCGTCGCCCGAAATATGGCGCTCCCCGAAGCTTTCCCAGCTATCGTAAACGGTATGGTCCAAAGGTTTTTTCTGGGCCGGCGCCAGAAGCGGCAAAAGAAGCAGGAGCAGGAGCAAACGATACATGCGCGTGTGTAAATGGTGTGGACGTAAAGATAGCAGATGGCGAAGTTTACAAGTTCACAAGTTTACAGGTTCACAAGTTTAAGAAAGGATGAGTTTCCACCCGAACCAAGATGGAATAAAATGAACCGGTCCGACCCGGTACCTGTAAACTTGTGAACCTGTAAACTTGTAAACTTGTCAACTATGTCCTCACTCCTTCGCTTTGAGAAACCGCACCGGCTTGATCAGCCGCAGCATATGGTAGGCCACGGCCAGGGCGATGAGTGCAAAACCAAGGTAAAACCAGTTGCTGAGCAGCCGGTTCTCCTGGTAAAGAACAAAGGCCAGCAGGATGCCGTACACCGGCTCCAGGGTGAGCGTCAGGTTCATGGTGAAGGCGGATACCTTTTTCAGCGACCGGATGTAGAGGAAAAAAGTATAAATCGTACAGACCCAGCTTAGCACCGTCAGCCAGAGCCAGTCAGTGGCCCCCGGGACCCGCGGTCCTTCGGGGAACAGGTACGTATACAGGGGCAATAAAAGGGTCAGGCCCAGGAAGCCACCGGAAAGCTGATACACGGTAATTTCTTCCGGCGGAAAAGCATCCACCCATTTTTTGTTCAGCACCGAAACAAATACGGTCAGCAGGGCAGAGACAAGGCCCAAGATAATGCCTGCCCCGAACTGCAGGTGGGTCTGGTAAATAATGGCGATCCCGGCGATGGCAAAAAACCCCAGGAAGATCTCTACAAAATCGAACCGGCGGCGCAGCACCAGCGGTTCGATAAGGGCCGACAGCAGGGCCGATGTGGCCAGGGTCGTCAGGGCGATGGTGACGTTGGACCATTTTATGGAACCATAAAAGCACACCCAGTGCAGCGCCTGCACCACACCGATCAAGGCGATCGGCAAAACGCCCCGGCGAGGACGCACCAGCCGTTTCTGCAGCCCGAACAGCAACCAGAGCGATACCGCCGTGATGAGCAGGCGGTACCAGACCAGCCATACCGAATCCAGCGTGATCGCCCTGCCCAGCACCCCCGTAAACCCCCCGAGGAACACCGCCCCGTGCAGTTGCAGCAATGCTTTCTTCATGCCCCAAAGAAACGCTTCTTCGAGGAATCGCTTTTGGAGTATTTTTAGGGATTCGGGGGATTATGGTATTGGTGGTATTGGTGGTATTGGTGGTATTGGTAGTATTAGTGGTATTTGTGGTATGTGTGGTATTGGAGAGAAGATGATGCAGGAAGAGAATTCAAAGCATTCGGTGCCGCTTATTGCAGATAGGTACTTTTTTAATAGAATCAACTACACCAGAGACACCCGCAAAACTAAGGGCATGCTGCCACTTTCCCTTTTTGCTTTTAACTTTTGACTTTTAACTTCTAACATGGAACCGCTTATCCGTATACAGCATCTCTACAAAAGCTATGGCGACAAGCCGGTGCTGAAGGACATCAACCTGGAAGCCTGGCCGGGACAGGTCATCGGGTACATCGGACCAAACGGTGCCGGGAAGAGTACGACCGTGAAGATCCTGTGCGGCCTGCTGTCCGATTACGAAGGCTCGGTACAGATCCGCGGAAAGGAAGTAAAGGATTTTCCCGTGGAGGCAAAGCGGAGCATCGGTTATGTACCGGAACTGGCCGAGCTGTACGACGTGCTGACCCCTGCCGAATTCCTGCAGTTCACCGGTGCCCTGTACTACCTGGATGAAGCCGTTACCACCGAGCGGGTGGCGCGGATGATGGCCGCCTTCGGACTGGAAAATAACCTGCACCAGCGGATGGATTCCTTTTCCAAAGGCATGCGGCAGAAAGTGCTCATTGCATCCGGACTCCTACACAATCCCGACATCATTGTGCTGGACGAGCCGCTGAGCGGCCTGGATGCCAACAGCGTCATCATCATAAAAGAACTGATCTCCAAACTCGCGCGCGACGGCAAAACGATCTTTTATTGCAGCCATATGATGGACGTGGTGGAAAAGGTCAGCGACCGGATCATCCTGATCGACGGTGGCCGGGTGGTTGCCGACGGCACCTTCGACGAGCTCCAGGCCCAGCAGGGCAACGAGAGCCTGGAACGGATCTTTGCCCGGCTTACGGCCAACGATTCCCATACCGGCGCGGCAGATGAACTTTTAAAAGCATTTGAGTAAATTATGAATGTTGTCAACCGGTTGTTGCTGCGCGCCGTGCTGCTGCCTTCGCCACTGTACCGCCGCATGGGCGCCGATATGGGTCAACTGCGGGCCATCCTGCACACGAAGCTGCTGATGGATGACCGCCGGCCCAACACCATGCACCTGACCCAGAGCGCCCGGCGTACCAAACCGATTAATGCCGCCACCATCGGAACCATCCTGATCTCCGCACTGATGGGGCTCATCTACCTGATGGCCTTTCTCGTGGGCAACGACAGCGTGACGCAGATGACGGTGTATTTTTCCTTTTTCCTCTTCATGCTGGCGGCTTCGCTCATTTCCGACTTTACCTCGGTGCTGATCGATGTACGCGACAATTTCATTTTGCTGCCCAAGCCGGTAACCGACCGCACGCTGGTTTTTGCCCGGATCCTGCACATCGTGCTCCACATCAGCAAGATCGTGCTGCCCATGTGCGCACCCGGGGCGGTACTGGTGACCCTTCGCTTCGGTGTGTTGGCGCTGTTCGTGTTTTTGATCATGGTGCTTCTCCTGACGGTGTTCACCATCTTCTTTATCAATGCCCTCTATATATTGATCCTCCGCTTTACCACGCCGCAACGGTTCCAGTCCATCATTTCCTATGTGCAGATCGTCTTTGCGATCCTGCTCTATGCCTCCTACCAGATTTTTCCGAGGCTGCTGGATAATTTCCAGGCGTTCAGCATCCGCCTCGATGTACATCCATTTGCGGCAGTGCTCCCGCCCTACTGGTTTGCCGCAGGCTGGAAGGTGCTGCATACATTTGAAGGCAGCTCCGCCCTATG
Organism: Chitinophagaceae bacterium; assembly: GCA_036263755.1. Taxonomy (GTDB): domain Bacteria; phylum Bacteroidota; class Bacteroidia; order Chitinophagales; family Chitinophagaceae; genus Flavisolibacter. Next base: position 7,318 of record DATAGL010000581.1, read on the forward strand.
GGCCCTTACTGCGGTCAGCCTGGTCATCCCGGTGGCCAGCCTGTATATCGTGATCCGGTTCCTGGCACCCTCTTTCAACGCCAAGCTGGCCCTGATCAGCGGCTCCGGCAGCGCGGCGGAACCGCGGAAGCGGACGGAAAACAAAAAGCAGGGCTATGCCGCCCGGCTGGCCCACCTGGCCACCCGGCCCGGCCCGGAACGCATGGGCTTCCTGTTCACCTGGAAAATGACCACCCGGAGCAGGGACTTCCGCATGAAAGTGTACCCGGGCATTGGCTACTTACTGGTGTATGTTGTGTTCCTGCTGCTGCAGCGCGATTCCGTACAATTATCGGACTTCCGGGACGGGACGGCCTCCGGGCGGGGCGTTACCCTGGTGGCGCTTTATGTGTGCAGCTACCTGCTCATTGCCGCAATCAACCAGATGCGGTTCTCTGAGAAGCATAAAGCCGCCTGGATCTATTTTGTGGCACCGGTGGACCGGCCGGGCCGGGTCATTATCGGCGGATTCAAGGCCGTGCTGTTCCAGTTCTACCTGCCGGTGGTGGCAGCCCTGCTCCTGGCGGGACTCTTTCTGTCCGGGCCGGCCATCCTGCCGAATATATTTCTGGGCGTGGTGAACCAGCTGCTGTTCGCCGCCCTTTCCCTGTACCTGAGCAACCGGGTACTCCCCTTTTCTTCCTTTGAAGGGATGGAACGGAAATCCGGCACGTTCCTGCGCGGGCTGATGGTATTTGTGTTAATGGGACTGGTCGGAATGATGCACTATTTTATATTCAGCATGCCGCTGGTGGTGGGCATAGCTGCCCTGTTGTCGGGGGTTGCCGCCTGGCTGCTGCTGGACAGCGTAAGCCGGACGGAGTGGACGAAAATCATCCGCGATACAAAAGAATTATAAAGGAGCAAACCGGACCGCCGGTGCCGGCTTCAGGAGTGACGCAGGGGGGCGGTGTCTTTTTCTTTTTCGTAATCTTTTTTCACCCGCTTGCGGTATTGGGTGAACAGGCTGTACCAGCGCAGCTTGATCACCCCGAGGATCCCTTCCCTGATGATGCCTTTCGACATCTTCGACTCCCCGAACTTGCGGTCTTCGAACAGGATGGGTACTTCCTTCAGGCGAAAGCCGAGCTTCCAGGCAGCGAACTTCATTTCAATCTGGAAGGCATAACCCACAAAATGGATCTCGTCCAGCGACAGGGTTTCCAGTACTTCCGTTTTATAGCAGACAAAGCCTGCCGTGGGATCCCAGACGGGCATCCAGAGGAGCATGCGGGTATAAACGGAAGCTCCTTTCGAGAGGGCAATGCGGTCCCATGGCCAGTTTTTGACCCCCCCCTGCTTCACATAGCGGGAGCCGATGGCCACATCGGCACCTCCCGTTTTGCAGGCGGCATATAGTCGGGGCAGGTCGGCAGGGTTGTGGGAAAAGTCGGCATCCATCTCAAAGATGAACCGGTAACCGCGGCTCATGGCCCATTTAAAGCCATGGATATAAGCTGTGCCCAGCCCCAGTTTTCCTTTGCGCTCTTCAAGGAACACCGTACCGTTGAACTGAGGCTGCAGGCTGCGCACGATCTCCGCTGTCCCGTCGGGAGAGCCGTCATCAATCACCAGTACATGAAAATCCTGTTGCAGGTCCCAGATAGCCTGCAGGATGGACGCAATATTTTCCCGTTCGTTGAACGTTGGTATAATGACAAGTTTCTCCACCAGCCTTTAGGGTTGCTTTGATTTCTTCAGCATCGTACGGGTGTAGATCTCGGTCAGCTTCTGCTTCGTATTCATTGGGAATTCACCCTTCATCATCCAGTCGTAATACTGGGGCTCGGATTTGAGCACGTCGGATACCGGGCGGCCTTTGTGTTTGCCGAAGTTGAACACTTCCACACCCTTGTCGTCATATACAAAACGCCGGGCAAAGTCGATTATTTGATCCTCGCCGATGACTTTAACAATTGATTCGAGCGAGTTGCCCAGCTGGGGATACCGTTCCAGCTGCGCCATGAGGATCTCGGCCGTGGCGGAGGCATCCACCTCGGCGCTGTGGTTTCCTTCCAGGGCTTTGTTGCAGTAAAACTTGTAGGCGGCGGCCAGGGTACGCTGTTCCATCTGGTGGAAGATCTTCTGGACGTCGACTACTTTGCGGGTCTTCATGTCGAACTCCACCCCGGCCCGGATGAATTCCTCCATCAGCAGCGGGATGTCGAGGCGGTAGGCATTGTAGCAGGAAATGTCGCAGCCGTCGAGGAATTGCTTGATCTCCTGGGCGGCCTGCTTGAAGGTCGGGGCATCCTTGACCATATCGTCGGTGATCCCGTGGATCTCCGTGATGTTGGCCGGTATGGGCATTCCGGGATTCAGCAGCTTCCGCTTCACGGTGCGGTTTCCATCCGGCAGCACTTTGATCATGGCGATCTCAACAATGCGGTCGGCGACCACATTCGAGCCCGTGGCCTCGATGTCTATAAAGGCGATTGGTTTTTTTAACTGTAGCATTCCCGGTAATTCTTAGAAGGCCGTAAAGGTAATGGTTGTCCTGCTTTTCCGCGGCGGGAATTCGCCCGCCGCGGGCCCTTTATTTACCACCGGTAATCCGGCGGGCCAGGCCGGCAACATCCACCCCTTCATAATTGCCCGATGACATGAGCAGCAGTACAGAACCGGCATAGTCCTGCTGTTCCAGCCAGGCTTCGAGGTCAGGCCCCCGGTCGATCACGGACAACCCCGGCGTGCCGAACTCCTCCTGCACCGTTTCCCTTTTCAGTTCGGGCATCCGCTTCAGCTCCAGGGCATGACGTGAATAGAACACCACCGCGGCATCGGCGCCTTCGAGCACGCCCCGGTATTCCCCGAGGAACTGCTCATTCAGGCTGCTGTAGGTATGCAGTTCGAGAACGGCGATGAGCCGGCGCTCCGGGAACTGGCGGCGGACCGCCTCCATGGTGGCCTTTACCTTGGAGGGGGCATGGGCAAAATCGCGGTACACGATCGTTTCTTCATTGCGGGCCATCAGCTCGAGGCGCTTGGCGGCGCCGGTGAACGTGGCGATGGCCTGCAGGAAGGCCGGACGGGTGATGCCCAGGGCCCGGACCACCATCCAGGCGGCCTGCGCGTTCATCAGGTTGTGGGCGCCGAACACCTGCAGCTTTGCTTCTTCCCCTTCCAGCACCAGGGTGGTTTCGCCGTTCTCGATGCGGTGGGGCGGTACCCCGTAAGGGTGGTAGGTAATGTCGTCCCGCTTTCCTTCGTCCACCAGGCCGGCCAGCACCGGGTCTTCGGCATTATAGATGAGCTGGCCGCCCGGTTCGATCATCCGGATAAAAATGCGGAACTGCTCCAGGTAATTGTCGAACGTAGGGAACACGTTGATATGGTCCCAGGCGATGCCGGTGAGCACCGCAATATGGGGAAAGAGAAAATGAAACTTGGGACGGCGCTCCAGGGCGGAAGCCGGGTATTCATCGCCCTCGCAGACGATCACCGGGGCATCGGTAATGTTGACCGACTGGGAAAACCCCTCCAGGCGGGCGCCCACCAGGTAGTCGAAGTCCGAACCGGCCCGGCGCAGCACGTGCATGATCATGGAGGTGGTGGTGGTTTTGCCGTGGCTGCCGCCCACCACTACCCGGGTTTTTTCCCCGCTTTCCTTGAAAATGTACTCGGGAAAGGAATAAATGGGCAGGTTCAGCTCCCGGGCCCGGGCCAGTTCGGGATTGTCCGCCTTGGCGTGCATGCCCAAAATGACCGCGTCGAGGCCTTCCCGCAGGCGGGAAGCATCCCAGCCGGTCTGACCCGGAAGGAGGCCTTCCCGTTCCAGGTTGCCCCGGGCGGGCTCAAAGATTTCGTCGTCGCTGCCGGTAATTTGGTATCCTTTTCGCTTTAACGCTATGGCCAGCTGATGCATGACGCTGCCACCGATAGAGATAAAATGGATGTTCATGGTTCGGTTTGTTTTTCAGAGGTGATCCATACGGCTGACCGGATAGAGGGTAAATTTTTTTCCCCGTAAGAAAGCCGGGACCGGTAAATCCGGGTTTCCGGTTATCTTTGCAAAATATCCGGCAAAATAAACCGTTTTAATTCAAACACCTTTTGCAAAATGAAAAACAAACTAATCGCCTTTACCCTCATGATCGCTGTTATCGCATCACTGGCCTCCTGTGCGGCCCGCAGCAAGTACGGCTGCCCCGGCAACCCTTCCACCAATTCCCGGTTCAAGGGGTAACCAGGAGCTTTATCTTATTAAAAACGAGTGTGTATGCATTGGATTCATCTTACCGATGAGGAGCAACTGAAAGGGATCGTCGCTAAATCACAGGCCAAGCCGCAGGTGATCTTCAAGCACAGCACCCGCTGTTCCATCTCTGCCGTTGCCCTTCAGCGGCTGCAGAAAGCCCAGCAGCCCGCCGAGCTCGATTTCTATTACCTCGACCTCATCGCCTACCGTTCCCTCTCCAACCGGGTAGCGGAAACATTTGGCGTCCACCACGAATCGCCCCAGGTTCTGGTGATCCGCGACGGGGCCTGCGTCTATGACGAGAGCCACCTGTCCATTTCGATGAATGAGATCATGGAGCACTGCACGGCAGCCTAGGGATGTACGATTTACAATGTACGATGTACGGTTTGTTTCCTGCATCGTAGTGGTTTTCTGCTGTAATACTTAGATAAGAAAATTGCCTATACGCAAAAAGGTCTATGGATGCCCATAGACCTTTCGGTTTTATTAATTGATTTCCAACTTAGGTAATCCCCAATCGTACATCGTACATCGTAAATCGCACATCGAAGCAGCCTTAGCATCGCTCCAGGGCCTGCACAATATCCGCCAGGATATCGTCCCGGTGTTCGAGGCCAACGGAGATGCGGATCAGTCCGGGCGTAATGTTGACCGCCTGGCGCTCCGCCTCGGTCAGTTTTGCATGGGTGGTGGAGGCGGGATGCGAGGCAATGCTGCGGGCATCGCCCAGGTTGGCCGTCAGGGACAGCAGTTCGAGGCTGTTCAGGAAATTGCGGCCGCTTTCCAGTCCGCCCTTCAGCTCGAAGCAAACTATGCCGCCCCCGTTCTTCATCTGCTTCAGCGCAATGGCATGCTGCGGATGCGAAGGCAGGAAGGGATACCGGAGGGTGGCGATTTTCGGATGCCCCTCGAGGGATTGCGCGATGTGCAGGGCGTTGGAAGCATGCCGT
>DATAGL010000582.1:0-4197 GCA_036263755.1 Chitinophagaceae bacterium
ATTTGATTGACGATTGACGATTGACGATTGACGATTGACGATTGACGATTGACGATTGACGATTGACGATTGACGATTGACGATTGACGATTGACGATTGACGATTGACGATTGACGATTTTTGGGGCTGCCCAAGTTACAACAAATCCTCTGCGTCTTTACGATTCATAGCGCCTTTGCGTGAAATATTCCCTCCTTTTCTCCTTAGCTCTGCGCGAACCCCCAAACCCCTAAACTACGGCAATCGCTCCCTGTTCGTCAGCAGGATCGTCGTATGGGTTTCAAACAGGTCATGATGCGCGGCCACGGTACGCAGTTTCAGGGAATCCAGCTCCGGGGCGAGGGCCTGCCGGGTCAGTACCAGGGCCTCATGCTGCTGCAGGTAGGCAGCCAGGGAATCCGCCTGGTCAAAAACACGCACCCGTTCCGGGAGGTAAAAGGTGAACGAGGGCTGAAAGATCTTATAGGCCACTACTTTCTGGAAGGTCCGGACCTGGGGGAGGGTTTTGGAAAGCGGGTTGTTCCCGTAGAGGGCCGGGTAAAGCAGGTTGAAAAAAACGATATTGAACAGGGTGTACCCGGCCAACAGGGCGAGGGCTGCCGGGCGGAACCCTTTCCGGCGCAACAGGAGAAAAGAAAAGAGGGCCGTGGCGGTCAGGATGAGCATCGGTAAAGCCCAGGGTTCTTCGCCTTTCAGCTCTACTTCATTCCGGATGCCGAAATACAGACCCACCGGTAAGAGGATATTGATGACCAGCAACACGATCCAGGGGTATTTCCGGGCCTTTGTCCGCCCTTCCCAGGCAAGGCTGATGTAATGACCGAGCACCAGCGCCACGAATGGGTAGCAGGGCATAGGGTAATTCGGCAGCTTCGTTCCCGAAACGGCGTAAAAAGCAATGAACGAAACCATCACGCAAAAGCCAAGGCGCAGCAGGGAATGCCGGTAGCGGTTGCGGAAATCCCGTACCGATTCCCCGATGAACACGGCCGCGGGCAGCATCCCGAACAATACGAAAGCCGGAACGATGAGGAATAATCCACCATGCCCTTCCATGGGCTCGGAAAAACGGCCGATGTTGTGCTCCAGGAAAAAGCCGCGCGTCCAGGCGCCATCGGTGGCCTGGTGTACGGCCAGGTACCAGGGCAGGGCTACTGCCAGGATGATCACCGCTGCCAGCAACAGGTGCCAGTGAAACAACAGCTTCCATTTTTTTTCCCAGATGATCCAGCAGAGCAGGGCCAGTCCCGGCAGGGCCAGTGCTACCGGCCCTTTGGCCAGGATGCCGAGGCCGAAGGCTACCGAAGCAATGAGCAGCGCCACCAGCCGCCGTTGCACAAAGTACTGGTACGTGGCGAAGATGGAAAGCGTATTCAGGAAGATGAGGTAGGGGTCGGGCACAGACATCCGGAATTCAAAAAGAAAATGCGTGGAAACCAGCAGGATGCAGGCACTGATAAACCCGTGAAGCTTCGAGGAGAACCGGGCAATATAGAGGTAGGTGATGAGGATCGTCAGCACCCCGAATACGGCCGAAAAAAAACGTGCGCCCCATTCGTTCTGGCCGAACAGTTCAAAGCCGCCCCACATAAAATAATAATGCAGTACCGGCTTCAGCGTACGCAGCTCCCCGTTGAAGGTGGGCACGATCGCATCGCCCCGTTCCCACATCTCGCGGGCGCATTCGGCATTGCGCACTTCATCATAAATCCACAGGGGCACTTTGCCCAGCGAGGGAAACAGGACCACCACCGAAAGCAGCAGCAAAAAAGGGAGGTAAAAACGGGAGTAATTTGCAGGGGCCATGGGAGGCCAAAGGTAGCAGGAATTAAGGATTGGGAGTTGGAATCGGGCCTTAAGAAGTAAACCGCTCCGGAGCATTCCCCCTTCAGGCAAGGTAAAATCCATTCTGCCATCAGCGGCGGATATCCGATCGGGAATACGTTTTGGTCAGTTCCCTGCGGATGAACTGGCCTTTGGGGTAAGTAATTATTAGTTGCCGGGGAAGGTTGCCGGCGAAAGAGGCAAATGTCCGCTGTTTGCGGACAGCACCCCGTTACTCTTTCAGCGGGTCATGAAAAACAAAGTAAGCGCCCCAGACCGAAGAAAGCAGGTTGCTGAGGTAGAACAGGAGCGAGATGGAAACTGCTATATGCGAATCGAGGTGAAAGTATTCGGCGCCTTTGACAAAAACAAGCTCCCGGGTCCCCAGTCCGCCCGGCAGGGATAAGGGCAGTACGGATACCACCGATGCCACAAGGAAAATAAAGATCCACTCCGACTGCGCCAGCGGAAGGTGCAGGCTTTTGAGCACGCAGTAAAGGCAGACCACCTGGAAGACCTGGACGGCCATGCCCCAGAGAAACGTAGACCAGAAGCCGGGCAGAAAGTCCTTGAACAGGAAGCGCACCACACCATAAAGCCCGAGGATGGCCAGGGCCGCCCCGGCGATCAGCACGGCGTCGTACAATTTATTGTCCAGTACCAGTACGCCGTAAACCGAAAGGATGATGCCCAGGGCCAGCAGGCCGCTGAAGCGGTCGAGCAGAACGGCGGCGCTCGCTTTCTTATAGGAGGCTCTGTACCGCCGGTTCAGCAGCACCACTTTATAGGCGTCACCGGAGATGGAGCCCGGCAGGAACAGGTTGTAGAACATGCCCAGCCAGTACAGTTTGATATTGCGCCGTTCGGGCAGGCGCAACCCGATGTTCCGGAAATTGATATTCAGGCGGAAAGCAGCCAGGAGCTTTGAAAAGGCAAAGGAGCAGATGGCCAGCACCAGGTAAAACCAGTTGGCGGAAAGCAGTGCGGCCCAGGATTCCCGGAAATCGATCTTGCGGGAAATGTACCAGAAACAAAGCGCGGTGATCACGATCTTCAGGGTCAGCACAACCGCCTTGCGCAGCGGGGATTCCTTTTTTTCAACAATGACTTCTGCTTCCGGTAGCATTCAGTGGGCCTGTTTTAATCAATGCAATAAGCGCAAAGGAAAGAAGAAAAAAGTAAACGGGAGGGAACTTCCGTGCGGGTATCGTTACCGTGCGGCTGGTGTTGCTTTTCTGCAGATGGCTTACTTTAGATGTTATGAAACGGTTTCGCTTATTCCACCGGTATACCGCAGGCTTTATGCTGCTCTTGATTTTTGCACTCCCCGGCATCAGCGGGGCCCAGGGCCGCCATATCCAGTGGCACCGGGATGGCAATGCCTATTTCCAGATCGATTCCGGCCAGCTGGTACGGTACGACCTGCCGTCCCAGGTGCGGACGATCGTATTGTCCAAAGAAGCCCTGACCCCGCCCGGCCGCACCACACCCCTCGCGGTCTCGGATTACCGGTTCTCGCCGGATGACCGGCAGGTACTGCTGTTCACCAATGCCCAGCGGGTCTGGCGGTATCCTACGCGCGGGGACTACTGGCTGTACGATCTCGGGCGCAAAACGCTGAAGCAGCTGGGTAAGGGCCGGCCGGCGGCATCGCTGATGTTTGCCAAGCTTTCACCCGACGGGAAGAAAGCGGCTTACGTCAGCCAGTACAATCTGTATGTGGAAGACCTGGCTACCGGCGCCGTACGGGCTCTTACTACGGGCGGGCACCGGAAATGGATCAACGGTACCTTTGACTGGGCGTATGAAGAAGAGTTCTTTGCCCGGGACGGGTTCCGCTGGAGCCCCGACAGCCGGCAGATCGCTTACTGGCAGATCGATGCCCGGAAAGTGAAGGATTACCTTATGATCAATCATACGGATTCTATTTATCCTTCGGTGGTACCTGTGGAGTACCCCGTTGCCGGCGAGCCGCCTTCTCCCTTTAAAATCGGGGTGGTGGATGTGGCCACGGCTCACAACCGGTGGATGGAGCTGCCCTATGATCCGGTACTGGGTGATTATGCGCCCCGGATGGAATGGGCGCCTTCAGGCGGCGAGCTGGTGGTGCAGCACCTGAACCGGAAGCAGAACCGGAGCCGGATCTTTTTATGTACAGCAGCTACCGGCAAGTCGAAAGTGATTTACGAAGAAAATGATTCTGCCTGGATAGACGTGATCGGCGCCTGGGACAATGGCTACCAGAACGGTGGCTGGGACTGGATCAACGGCGGAAAGGAATTCGTATGGGCCAGCGAAAAGGACGGGTGGCGGCACCTCTACCGGGTGAGCCGCGACGGCCGGCAGGAAAAGCTGATTACGGCCGGGGCCTA
>DATAGL010000583.1:0-3525 GCA_036263755.1 Chitinophagaceae bacterium
GATTATGGACCAACGAAGTGGCCTCCCCAGAAGTAACAACCGTACATCGTACATCGTAAATCGTACATCCGAAGAAGTACAGCCGCCTACAGCAGCTTCATCGTCTCTTCATCCGTCAGCCCTTCTTCGGTTTCGTTATACTCGATCACGAAGTTGTTCTTTCCTTCGCCGATGATGATGCGGAGGTAGCGCTGGGAAACGAGTTCCAGCATGGAAAGAAACGTAAAGATGGCATGCACGCGGTTCTCCACCTTTTCGAAGATTTTCTCAAAGGTGAGGGTGCGCTCGCTGTGGGCCCGGGCCACCATGTCGCTTTTGGTCTGCTCCATGCTGTAGTTGTACCGCACCACCGTATGCACCGGCTTGTTGAACTGGGCGTTGTAGCGCTGCATCACCCGCTCGAAGGCTTTCATCAGCTTAAACAGGGTGATGGTCTGGATCTCGGTGCCTTCGCCTGCTTCCTCCCCGATCTGGAGCATTTCCTTCTGGATGTTGCCGCGGCGGACGAGCAGCATGCGCTCCGCCTCCATTTCGGCCATCTTCACGGCGGCTTCCTTGTACTTCTTGTATTCGAGGATCTTGTCCACGAGCTCCTGCCGCGGATCGATCTCGTTGCCCTGGGCGTCCACTTCCTTGCGCGGGAGCAGCATCTTGGCCTTGATCCGCATCAGGGTGGAAATGAACAGGATAAACTCCGACGACAATTCAATGTTCAGCGACTCTTCGCCATGGATATAGGCCAGGAAGTCGTTGATGATCCGCGTGATGGGAATATTGTAAATATCCAGCTCGTCGCGCTCGATAAAGAACAGGAGCAGGTCGAACGGGCCTTCAAACTGGGGTAATTTTATCTGGTAGGTAGTGTTGCTCAAGGTAGTGGCTTAAGCCCCGAAAATACGCCAAGTTTAGTTGAGTTGGCGGTATTTGTGGATTCAGTAGGGGTAGTAAAAGTAGTATTTGTAGTATAGGTGGTATTGGTGGTATTGGTGGTATTGGTGGTACTGGTGGTACTGGTTGGGAAACGGCAGAACCTTAAATTTTACCATTACCACCAATACCACCTATACTACCAATACTACAAATACCACCAATACTACTTCCTCAGCGCATCCCTTATCTCCATCAGCAGCTTTTCCTGCAGGCTGTACTCCGGCGCTTTCGGCGCGGTCGCGGAGTCTTCTTTTTTCTTTTTCAGGCTGTTGATGCCTTTGATGACGAGAAACAGGATAAAGGCGATGATGATAAAGTTCAGCACGGCAGCCAGGAACTTACCGTATTTGACACCTGCGGCCGTCAGCCCCTCGATGTCCTTGAGCCCGGCCGCATCCAGCGCCGGCTGCAGGAGCAGGGGGGTAATAACATCTTCCACCAGGGAGGTTACGATGGCACTGAACGCCGTGCCGATGATCACGGCAATGGCGAGTTCCACGATATTTCCTTTCAGTGCGAATTCCCGGAATTCCTTGACAATGCCCATAATGTTGATTTTGATGGATTAAAGATACAGAACGGCCGTACCGTTTTACGGCTCCTGCGGCAGGCCGGGGTATTTCATGTCCAGTCCCTTCAGCGTATCCACTACGGCGCGGGCCACCAGGTATTCCTTATACCAGTTCTGGTCGGCCGGAACGACCGTCCAGGGCACCCGGTTGCAATGGGTGAACACATCGGCATACATCCGCCGGTAGGCCGGCCACTGTTCGGCCACTTTCCAGTCGCCCGGGTGGTGCTTCCAGTGTTTTGTTGGGTCTTCCAGGCGCTCCTGCAACCGCAGGCGCTGCTCTTCGGGGGAAATATGCAGGTAGAATTTAAGAATCCGGGTGTTCCCTTCCTCTTCCAGCAGCGCTTCAAAAGCATTGATGGCGGCAAAGCGGCGGTGCGCCGTGGCATCGTCGCACCAGCTGTTCACGCGGGTAACCAGCACATCCTCATAGTGCGAGCGGTTGAACACCTGTACCATGCCCCGCGCCGGCACCCGGGCATGCACCCGCCAGAGGAAATCGTGCGCCTGCTCCTCCGCGGTTGGAACCTTGAACGAATGGACCTGTATCCCCAAGGGGTTCATGCTGCCGAAGACCTTCCGGATAAGCCCGTCCTTTCCGCTGGCGTCCAGTCCCTGCAGCACTACCAGCAGGGCGTGCCGGCCTTCGGCATACAGCAGGTTCTGCAGGGCGTCGAGCTCTTCCAGGAGGCGGGCGGTCTGTTCTTTTACCTGTGCCTTGTTCACCCCCTCCGGGGCGCGGGTGCTGATTTGTTCCAGTGGTTCCATGTATGTGCGTTGAATTTATTCCTTGTACTGCACCTTTGCATCCGCATGGTGTCTTCCAACAAGTTACTGAATTGGCTGCTTTTTTTGCTGCTGGCCCTCATCTGGGGCAGCTCGTTTATCCTCATGAAGCACAGCAGCACCGTCCTCAACGGCTGGCAGATCGGGTCGGTGCGGATCGCGGCGGCGGGACTGGTATTCCTGCCGTTCGGGCTGTTTCACCTGGCCCGCGTGCCCGCGCGCAAACTGCCGGTCATCGTGCTGTCCGGGCTGCTGGGCAACTTGTTCCCGGCCTTCCTCTTTGCCCTGGCCATTGAAAAGAAAGTAAGTTCCTCGCTGGCCGGCATCCTGAACTCCCTGACGCCGTTAATGGTGATCGCCATCGGGGCCCTCGCCTACCGGGCGCCGGTGGCCCGGCAAAAGCTGATCGGGGTGCTGGTGGGTTTTACGGGGCTGGTGGTGCTCAACCTCGCCAAAGGGGGCATGACGACGGATAATTTCGGCTTTATCAGCCTGGTGCTGCTGGCCACGGTATTTTACGGCTGGAACGTGAACCTGGTCAGCCACCACCTTAAAGGCATCAACCCGGTGCATATTGCAACGGTGTCGCTCACCTTCCTCCTGTTGCCGGCGGCGGCCGTGCTCTGGTGGCAGGAAGTGCCTTCGATCATCCGGTACGATGAGGGGGCCTGGCCCGCCCTGCTGCAGGCGGCGGTACTGGGCATTGTGGGCAGCGCGCTGGCTACGGCCTTCTTTTACCTGCTGATCAAAAGAGCCGGGGGGTTGTTTGCCTCGCTGGTCACCTATGGGGTACCGGTAGTGGCCATTGGCTGGGGCATCTGGGACGGGGAAGCCGTAACGGCGGTTCAGGCCGGTTGTCTCGGGCTCATCCTGACGGGCGTATACCTGGCCAACCGGTCCTAGATGGACATGATCTCCTTCTCTTTGGAAGCCAGGTGCTTGTCTACCAGGTTGATATAGCGGTTGGTGAGTTCCTGTACATCGGCTTCGGCGTCCTTGGCCGTGTCTTCGCTCAGGCCGTTCTTCTGGAGTTTTTTGATGCTTTCGATGGAGTCGCGGCGGATGTTGCGGATCGCCACTTTGCTGTGCTCGCCTTCGCCCTGGCATTTTTTCACCAGTTCGCGGCGGCGTTCCTCCGTCAGCGGAGGCAGGAAGAGGCGGATGAGCACCCCGTCGTTCTGGGGCGTGACGCCGATGTTGGCGCCGATAATGGAGCGCTCAATGGGCGCCAGCATGTT
>DATAGL010000584.1:0-3740 GCA_036263755.1 Chitinophagaceae bacterium
GGAAGTCGTAGATGCCCGGGGCCAGCGTGCGGGTACCGGATTTTTCCACCTTCGTATGCAGCCCGTCGTTGTTCACGACCAGGCTGGCTTCATCGAAGGCACCGATGTACAGCTTGGAGCCTTCATCCGATGCCGTATAGAAGGTATAAGTACCGCCCGTAGTAATGCGGAGCTTGCCGGAGTACTTCACGGCGAAATCATTCACGCGGTTCTGGATGCCCAGGACCGGCGTAGCCACCCGTCCTGTCTTCACATGTGTCAGGGTATTGAAACTGGGCAGGGCGGTCATGCTCGCCACTTCGTAGTACTGGTAATCGAGTCCGGCGCCTTCCGAGTCGAAAGCGGAGCTTCCGTTCGCGTTGATGGCCCGTACGCGGTAGTAATACGTAGTGTTCGGCGCCACAGTCGTATCCTGGAACGAAGTGCTGTTCGGAGAAAGCAGTGCCACCGTATTGAATCCGTCCACGGGATGCGTGGACCGCCAGACTTCGAATCCGGTTTCGTTGTTGCTGTTGTCCGTCCAGGTCAGGTTGATCTGCTTGTAGGACACGGCGGTTGCGGCCGGGGCCACAGGTGCCGCAGGCAGGGGTCCAAGGGCCGGAGCCGGTTCGGCAAAAGCATCGTTCGGAACCGGTACGAAGACACCGCCGCTGGAAGGCGTACGCCAGTGAAGGAACAGGGTATCACTTCCGGTTTTGTCGAAATAGGTGATAGCAATGGGATACAGCCCGGGTTGCAGCGTACGGGTACCGTCGCGCGTGGTGTTGCCGTGGATGCCGTCGTTGTTGATCAGGGCCGTGGCGGTGTGGCCATACGGGGAAGCCGTTGCGTTGAGCGCACCGAGGTAGAGTTTCGCTCCATCGCCCGAACCGATACGGAACGTATAACTGCCGGCCACCGGGATATTAACCACTCCTTCATACAGGAATCCGTATTCATCGTTCTGGGTGCGGGCCAGGCGGTTTATATTCAGCACCATGCCGGTCTTCACCGGTGAAAGGGTGGCAAAGTTGGGCAGCACATCCCAGGAGCCATGGTAGTACTTGTAATTCAGGCCGCGATGGACGGCCTGGGCCGTCAGCTGGTTGCTGTAGGCAGACAGGTTGCCGGCGAAGTCTTTTGCCTTCACCTGAAAGTTGTAGGTCTTGCCCTGCTCCAGGTTGTAGGCAGTGAGGGTAGTGCCGGTAGTGCCATAAGCCCGCTGGCCGTTGATGTATATTTCGTAACGGGTCACGCCTACATCATCGGAGGCAGCATCCCAGGACAGAGCAATGGCGTTGCGGGTAGAGCCGGCCAGGCGCAGGTTGGCCGGTGCCGTAGGCGGCGTTACGTCGGCCTGCGTGGTAGCGGTAGCCGCCGGCGTCGGCGCTGCCGCACCGGTGCCGTTCACCGCCCGCACGATAAAATAGTAGGGGGTTTTGGCATTGAGCCCGCTCACCGTATGCGTGACCACATTGGCGCCCTTTAGTGCAATCAGCTGGTAAGGACCGCCGGACTGGGAAGCCTGGTACACTTCAAAATTTGTTTCGTTGTATGCCGGGGCGGGGTTATCGCTCCAGTCGAGCTTGATCTCCGTTTTCGACACCGCTGTAGCCACCAGGTTGATGGCCGCATCCGGCTTATTGGGACCATTGGCGTCCACCACTGTGAAGGCGGCGGAGAAATCGCTGGAGCAGCCGAACTGCTCGGTTACTTTCACGCGGTAGTCGCCGGGCGCTGCCGCAGTCAGCACGTTCGCCGTGCCCAGCGTGGTATTGCTGCCGACCCGCTGCCACTGGTAAGAAGCATAGCCTTCCGGCACTTTCAGCCGGACGGAAGTATTGCCGTCGGGCGCCGGGATCACTTTGCTCATCAGCCCGTCCACCGTAATGGCCGGGGAAACCGTCGGGGCTTTGATCTTTATTTCCACAGGCCGGGGCGACCAGGGGCTCCAGACCGACCCGCGGAGAAAGCGGCATTCATAGGTACCCACCGAATTGACCGTGATCTGGTTCGTGGTGGCACCGGCAATGAGCACACCGTTCTTCCGCCACTCGTACCCGTTGAAGCCGGGCGTGATGCCCATCGTGACATTGATCGGGTCACCCGGGCAAAACTCGGTGCGTCCCGTCAGCGGCCAGGGGTTGGCCTTGTGGGCCCGGAGGAGGTAAGGAAAATAATCCGCTTCCGCCCAGGCCGTGTTCCAGCAGCCGTGCCCTTCGTTGGGGTACACGGTCAGCTTGTAGTTGGCCCCGGCGGCAACGGCTTTATCGCGGATGGAATAGCTGGTGTTGGGATGCGGCGCGTTATCGAGCCCGCCCTGGAAATGCCATACGGGAATATACTTCCAGGCCTGTACTTCATCTCCGTAGGAAAGAGAGGCAGCACTGATCGGCAGGGCTGCGGCCGTAAGGGTAGGAAATTTCAGCATGAAGTCCCAGGTGGACTGTCCGCCACCGGAAAGGCCATCCACGATGACGCGGTTTATATCCACTTTCACCTGCGGCACAAGGTAATTCTCGATGATCTCTTTGATAATATCATAATGGCCGGCACCGAAATAACCACCCTGGTTTTGCGCATACAGGAGGAAGCCGTCAAATTTTCCCTGCTCTACCGCATCGCTATGGCGTTTACCGCCATGGTACAACTGGTATTCGTTGTCATAGATGGAGCCTTTCTCCCCGATGCCGTGGAAGAAAATATACAGCGGGTAGGTTTTCCCGTCGGACACACCATGCTGGTACGACTTGGGGAACTTCAACCGGAAGGCGATGTTCTTGTAAAAGTAGGCTTTGAAAGACGCCGTGTTCCAGGACAGGCGGTTGGTCTTCACCCATTTTTTCATCTGGCCCCAGGCCGGAGTGGCCGGTGGTGCGGCCGGATCATACACTACAATGGGATCGTTGGGATCGAGTACGCCGGATTGTGCCATGGCCGTCGGCAGCATGCCGAAGAATAAGGCCAGCAGCATCATTACTGATTTCATACGGAGGTAGATTTGTTGCATATGCGGAACGAATAAAATGACGGATGTACTAAATATGAGATCCTGGTCCTGGCAAGGGATAATGGCGGCTTACATTAGAATAAGGGGGAAGGTTTTCTTAAGATGGGTGGATTGGATGGGACAGGCGCCCGCGCGAAAGTACGGACTAAAACCCGCTCTGGACCTGAATTATTAAAAAAAAATTTACTTTATCCGAGCTCGTCAGGAGTACTACAGCGAGCTGTTCCGCTTCCTTCCATTCCGGGACCTCAGGTGCTGGCAAAGAAGGTAGGTTTTCCGTCCGCCGGTGCTTTACGGAAGCACCGGCCGGTCGGGACATACCAATGCGTAACAGGAAGGGAGTTGCTTATTCAGCAGCAACTGTTATGCCACGGTCCGCTTCCGCAGGAGGCCAAAGGAAAAAAGGTCTGAATTGAGGAATGGGGTGCTGTACCGGTCGTTCCGCGAGCGTTAGCGGCGGGAGTTGATGTTGTGGTGGTGCTGGCGTACGATTTACGATGTACGGTGTACGATGTACGATTGATCTTACCGGATATGACTGGATGCTGTAGAGCACATCATCCGGGGAAAAAGGTGTAAATGTGGATTGCACAAATTGAGGCAATCGTACATCGTCCATCGTAAATCGCAAATCGTACCGCTCAAGGAGTGAGTTTCCGGATCGGCCTGAGCTCCACCTTCCGGAACTCCACCTCCGCTCCTTCGGCCTGGAGGGCGATCCGGCCTTTCTGTGCGGTGCAGCCGTAGCCAA
>DATAGL010000585.1:0-3363 GCA_036263755.1 Chitinophagaceae bacterium
GGACGCGGAAGGAAGCCACCATGATACAGGTGCCGCCATAAAAAGAAGGGCGGTGGGTATTGGCTACGCGGCCCCTGCGGTTAAACGTGGCCGGTGCCGCACCGGCACGGTAACCCAGATGGATACGGATGTTGCTGCCGCTGATATAGGCCGGATCATCGCCGGGAGCATCCGTAAACTGCTTATAAATCTTTCCCTCGTTGGTAAGCACGCGGATGGAGCCGGGTACAAAGGCTGTTCCGGCCGGGACGACATCCATATAAGCGCAGCTGTCGTAGGTGCCCGAACGCACGACAAAGGAGGCCCTGATCTCCAGCGTATCGCCGGGTTCCAGCGTGCCGCCGTTCTGCCCTTTGGAGATGTTGACAAAGCTCTTGCCGAAGTCAATATTCTGCGCCTGCAGACCGGCGCCGGATACCAGCAGGAAAAAGGTAAAGAGCAGGGGTAGAAGTTTATTCATAGGCCGGATTTAGGGTAGGAACGCAGAGGCGAACCATATCCTAAAATTAGTGCAGGGAGCAACAGCGGACAATACGGAAATGTACTGCGCAAATGCAGTAGGGCCGCGCATCCTGGGGGTAGCAAATCTCCCTGATAAACCTTGCGGTTTACGTTTGTGCGCCCCCGTAATTCAGCATCGAAGCATAGGGTAATCCCCGCAGCGGGTATTCAAAAACCGGTGCCAGAGCTACCGGTTGTACGCAGGCCGAAGCTGAACGGGCGATCAGGGAGTTGGTGTTTTTACGATTTTGCGGCGGACCGTTTGACCGCCCGCTTCCAGGACCAAATGATATATGCCGGGGGGCAATCCGGCGGTTTCAGCCAGGGTAAGGGAAAGAGCACCTGCGGATGCATGAAACCGGCGTTGCACCAGGACCCGGCCGCCGGCATCTGACAACTGTAATTGGACCAGCGCAGCTTCAGCCAGGGCAAGGTTCACCTGCAGCGCATTCTGGAAGGGATTCATCACGGCTACCTGCAGGGAGGGACCATTCCGCTCCAGGCGTACCAGGCGCGAAAGAATCTCGGTGCCGTCCTTTTTCCGGATCCGTAAGCGGTAATAGACCAGCGGTCCGTCCTGGTGCTGCCGCCAGCTGTACTGCTGCAGCCCCCCGCTTCCGGAACGGGCCGGCATCAGGGCCGCTGCAGTAAACACCCGGCCGTTGCTGCTTTGCTCGATGGTATACAGGAGGCCATCTTCTTCATCCGAAACGGTCCATTGAAGGTGAACCAGATCCTGGTCACGGGTACCATTGAACGAAAGCAGCCTGAGGGCCAGGGCCGGGCCGCAATCCCGTACGTTGAGGGTGAGCTGCGTATTGCCGCTGAGAGCACATTCTGTTTCCAGGTTGGCTTCCGAAGTGCCCACCACCAGCCGGTACAGCGAACCGCTGTCCGATGCATAGGCAATAAACTCGGGGTACGTGGCCGTGTACTGGTATTCGGTGCCCGGACCGCCGGGTTGCGCGGGCGTACCGCTGCCGCTGATGCCGGTGCTGGTCCAGGTGGCACCGTTGTTGGTGCTTTTGTCCCAGCGGTAAAAGGAGTAGTTGCTGAAAAAGGCCCGTACGGTACCGCTGACGTTCACTGTGTTGGCGTCGCATACAAACGGGTTCGAAGAAGGGGTGAAGGTCATGTTGGGGCTGCAGGAGGCAACACTGATGTCGTCGATCACCCAGTCGTTGCCGCCGCCTCCCGGGGCATTGTTGACAATGGTGAGGGTGATGCCGGTTTTGTTTCCCGTAAAGAACGTAAAGCCTTTTTTGATCCACTGGCCGGTATAGCGGATATCCCCGGTGGTGTAATAGTCAACACCGTCGATGCGGAAGGTCAGGTGCGGCCGCACGCCGGAGGAGTCATTGGCAGCGGCATCAGTGGGCACATACCCTGCAGTGCGGGAAGAGGCCCCGATGCCTGTGGAATCGGCACTGCACAGCGAGCAGACGTTCCGGAACCAGGCCGAAATGTCATAATAGGTATTGGTACAAAGACCGGAGATGCTTTGCTGGAAGACGGAGTCCGTCTTGTAAGCCGAGTTCACTACCAGCATGTAGCCGCCGGGATTGACGGAGTCGGCCGGTGCATTGCCCAGCAGCGGGTTGGCGGCACCGGTATGGTCGCCGATAATATCCCAGACATTGAACAGCCGGTGGCTGCCGCCTGCTGAGTTATCCGGGTACGGCCAGGCATTCGTGGTGGAAAAGCGCGTGCTCGTATTGTTGGCGATATCGTAGAAGTAGTCGCCGGGTCCGGAGGTGCCGGTGAAAGGCGCCCGCGTATAATTGGTGGTGACGGTGGCGGAAAGGCCGGTGCTGCGGCTGCGAGCCACGGCCGATCCGAACGTGCCGTTGCTTTCTGTGCCGATAAAGTTGGCGCCTACCGGGTTATTGCAGATACCGTAGTTGGGATAAATCACCTGGCTGGAGGCGGCAAACACGTTGGTCAGGTCGGGAGCCGAAGGCTGCTGGTAAGCCGTGCGGTATACAAAGGATCCGCCGCCGAGGTTCAGCACGGAGCCAAAGGCCGCCGTCACCCGTACGCGGTAGGTAGCCAGCATGATGCAGGTGCCAAACATCACGGGCCGGTTCGTGTTGGCTACCTGTCCCCGCGCCGTTGCCGTACCGGTCACCTGTCCGGCCGTATGACCGAAGTGGATGCGTACCGTATTCCCGGGAGTGCTGCCTGTAACCCATCCGGCATCGTCGCCCGGGGCATCGGTGAACTGCTTGTACTGCTGGCCTTCATTGGTGCGGATGCGGATGGAATGAGCCACGTATTCCGTGCCGGCAGGGATCTGGTCGGTAAAGGCCAGGCTGTCGACGGTGCCCGCCTTCACATGCACCAGTCCGCGCACTTCCAGGGTATCGCCGGTTTCAATGGTGCCGCCCGTCAGGCCTTTGGTAATGTTGATAAAGCTTTTGGAAAAATCCACCTGCGGTGAAACCGGGTTCGAAATACAAATGGAAAACCGTCCGTTGGTGGAACTGGGCATGGCCCCGGAGGTGGAGAAGATACGGATGTAATAAGTGCTGCCGATGGTCAGTCCGCCGGCCCGCAGGGTAACGGGGCTGCCCCCGGTGCTGCCGCAGGAAACCGGGGTGAGGCCTGCCGTAAACAGTTGCAGCCGGGGTGAAAAGAACTGCGAACCGGTAACCGTCAGGCGGATGACCGGCGAGGTGGTAAAGGCCGTGAACCGGTACCAGACATCGTAGGTGGCGGTACCGCAAACCGTGGAAGCATGCGTGGAGGTGCTGGAGCCGATTCCCACCGTTGCCGTGTAATTGTTGCAGGCAGTGGCATTGCCCGTCAGGAAGGGCGTACTGCCGGTAGGTGCATCGGTAGGGTTGCCCTGTGCGCAGGCAG
>DATAGL010000586.1:0-1929 GCA_036263755.1 Chitinophagaceae bacterium
ATTGGTCTTATGCCTTCCCAGCAGCACATGCCAGAGGTCTGTATAAAACTTCACCTGCTGGGCATCGGTACCGCCTTTCACCTCCATGCGGCCCAGCCATTCATTCCAGGTTTGCTGCGCTGCGTTCTTTACGGTATCAAAGCTCCAGGTGGTGCACTCCTGGCGGAGGTTGTTCCGGGCATTGGCAATGCTGGTATAGGACAGGCCGGTTTTCATCTGCACCACCTCCCCTTTCTTAAGGTCGTATTCGGCCGCTACCCGCAGGCTGTCGCCGGCAATGGACGAAACATCCTGTTGCGTTTGAGAACCCTTCCAGGCATTGAGCACACCGAATGGACGGTCGAATTGTATGACGAAGAACAGCTTTACTTCTTTGGGACCGCCCCAGTATCTTTTCACCGAAGAGAAAGACCCTTCGAGCTCCGTATCGCTGACGCGGGTCACCACGGCATGCTCCATGGTGCTGTTGGACAGATAGCCGCCCAGGTTGACGAGGATGCGGGCCCTGGTGTCTTTCAGGTACTGAAACCGGTAAAAGCTGACGCGGTCTGTAGCGGTCTGCTCCACGCGGATCTTATGGTCCTGGAGGAAAACGCGGTGGTAACCGGGTTGCACGATCTCATCGTCGTGCTGGAACGCCGATTTCCACCCGGGCTCACCGAGTGCAGGGTTTGAGGCCGTGGTGGTGGGCATGATCTCCACGCCCGACATCATCCAGTCGTGGATCTGTCCGAAGCCCAGGATCTCCCGTTCGTTGTAGTTGTACCCGCCGCCGTTCTGGTTTTTGTTGCGCGTGTGCGGTGCCGCGCCGACCATACCAAACGGCACACCGCCGGTGATGAAAAAAAAGTAACGGCCCCGGTTGGTCTCAATGTAGGGATCTACGCGGGACACAAAATCCACGCCTTCACCCGCTGCCGGAAACACTTCGATCTCCGATAAGCCCAGGTCGCTGCCGGTGCCATCGGTCACTACAAAGCGAACCCAGTCCGTTTTCTTCGAGGCAAAGGTGACCGATTTGCCGCTGCCGTCATTGGGCAGCTGGTTCACCCATACCACGCTGCCGTCGCTGAAAAGCAGCTTCCCGCCGGCAACATGTTCCTTCAGGGAAGGCCGGTCGTACAGAACGACCCGGTTGATGGTTTTTGGTGAGGACCAATCAAGTTGCACCCAGGGAAAACGGATGTAGCCCCAGTCGGTGGTGACGCCTTCGCACGCCCACTCTCCTATATCCTCCACGCCAATGATCCCGTCGGTCGCTTTGGATGCCGGGTAGGCGGCGTTCAGCGCAGTGGAAACGGTCACTTTTGCCTCGGGGGCGATGTTTCCCGGCCCAGCAGAAACAGCCGTACAAAACAATAAAATACAGATCGTGAAAAAAGCAGGTCTTACATACCGCATCATTCGTTTCCTTTTTTAGTCAGTGGAATCCCGGGGTGGTCCAGTTCCATCCGGGCAATATGCCAGCGCCCCAGGTTCGCAATAAAAAGCTGCCTGTTCTCCGCCCCGCCAAAGGCTATGTTGGTGGGGTTGGAAAGGCCGTGCGCCTCCCAGTCATGGATCAGCGTGGTCAGCTGCCCATCCGGCCCCAGGCAATAAATGGCATTGGGTGCATAACAGGAGATCAGCAGGTGGCCCTCCGTGTCCACCGCTATGCCGTCCGGGCAGGTGCGCGGCAGGTGTACCAGCACCGAGCGTTCGCCGGCACTGCCGTCGGCGCGGATGACGACCTGCTCGATACCCGGCAGGAAGGAGCAAACGACATACAGCTTTTTGCCATCGGCCGAAAGCGCCATTCCGTTGGGAAAATCGAAAGGCCCTCTGTGCCAGAGGGTTCCCCTGCCCGCTGCATCGAACCGGTAGATTGCGCCGTTTACCTGCCGGAAGGCGCCGCTCTCGGAAACGTACAGGTTACCGGCTGCATCAAAT
>DATAGL010000587.1:0-9493 GCA_036263755.1 Chitinophagaceae bacterium
ATTGACGATTGACGATTGACGAAACAATTTGGAGCTACCCGAGTTACAACATATCCTTTGCGTCTTTGCGTGCCTTTGCGCCTTTGCGTGCAACAAAAGCCGCTGAAGAAAGCATCTGCCGCAAAATAAGGAAACCTCCAAACCTCCTTTTCTCTGCGCGAAACAATAAATCCTGTAATCAAACCACAAACTACAAACCCGAAACTACTAACCTACAAGTCCGTTGTCTCAAACTTCCTCCGTGCCAGGAAATAGTACAGGACCAGGTATACGCCGGTGGCCACCAGCAGGTATGTTGCATCGGGCCGTTCCACGAAGCGCTTGGTCAGTTCGCGCAGGAAAGGAAAAGGAATAAGCGAGTCGGAGGATTCCAGGGGCAGGAAATATCCGGTATTGCCGGCATAGCGGTTGAGCAGGCCGGCGATCATATTTTCCAGCACCACCACATACAGGAAATAAACACCGATGGCAATCCCCGAGCGGCGGAACAGCAATCCGAAAAGCAGGGCTACTGCCGTATAGCTCATTGCCTGCAGGAAGAAATAGCCGATGTATTCCATCTTCTCCGCGGAAAAGGGCCGGGCTTCGGCCATTCCGAAAAAGTAGGCGTTGCCCAGCACAATCAAAGTGGAAGCCAGGGAGAGGATCAGCACCAGCAGCAGCTTGACGCTGATGAACTGGTTGCGGCTCCAGCCATCAATGATGTTCTGCCGGTGGGTGCGGAAGGAAAACTCATTGGTCAGCGAAATGATCATCAGCAGGCCGGGAATGAACAGCAGGAAGGAGCTCATATAAGCCACGGTCTGCCACACTTCCGGGAACTGGAACGGAGGCACTCCGATGAGGGCGTCTGCCATCGGGTTGTCCTTCGGGCGGGCGTCCTGGATCTGGTAGGCAATGTAGTTGATGCCGAAGATGCTGATGAGGAACAGGGCGGAAAGCACCCAGAAGGTGCGGTAGTTCTTTACTTTCAGCCATTCGGTATAAAGCAGTTGGCGCATGATCAGTTGTTGGTCAGTTCGAAGAATTTGGTTTCGAGGCTTTTTTTCCGGATCTGCAGATGGCTCAGCACAATGCCCTGCCGGAAGCAGTGCTCGTTGATCAGGTCGGGCCGGGAGGTGCCGGCCGGGTAGAAGAGCTGCAGGGCGCTGCCGTTCTTTTTCAGCGCAGTAAACCCGTTCATCTGCTTCAGGGTGGCTTCCAGCGCCTCGAGGTTCGTGGCGGAAACCTCCACGATGTCCTCATTCACCAGCACCTCGTCCACGTGGCCGGCTGTAAGCAGCTTGCCTTTTTTCAGGATAGCCACATGGGTGCACACTTTTTCCACTTCATCCAGCAGGTGCGAAGCCATGATGATGGTTTTGCCCTCGCCTGCCAGCCGGAGAATGAGTTCCCGGATTTCGGCAATGCCCACCGGGTCGAGGCCGTTGGTGGGTTCGTCGAAGACCAGGATGTCCGGGTTGCCCAGCAGGCAGGAGGCTATGGCCAGCCGCTGCTTCATCCCCAGGGAATAGGTGCTGAACTTCGAATGCCGCCGCTCGTACAGCGATACGGTGCGCAGCACATCATCGATCCGGTCGCGGCCCCCGCCTTTGATCTCGGCTGCAATGCGCAGGTTGCGGGCACCGGAGAGGTAATGATAAAAGTTCGGGGTTTCCAGCAGGGTGCCGATACCTTTGCGCACGGTGGCATCTGCCGGCTGGCCATCGAGCAGGAACGACCCGGAAGTGGGCTTCAGGATGTTCATGATGATGCCCAGTAAGGTGGTCTTGCCGCTGCCATTGGGACCCAGGATGCCGAATACGCAGCCCCGGGGCACGGTAAAGGAAACGGCGTCCAGGGCGTGCACCGGCCCGTAGAATTTGGTCAGGTTGTTAACGGAAAGAACAGGCTCCATAATCAGCAGTTGTTGCGGCAATCAAGATACGGGCTCTGCGGAAGGGCCGCAAGGAAAGCCAACTTTATTTTCCTTTTTTTGTTAACCTCGAACAAGCAGCACTATGAAACAGGGAACAATAGCTATTACCGGCGGGACAGGACTCATCGGCCGCGCATTGACGAAGGCCCTGTTGCGGGAAGGATACAGCATTATTATTCTGACGCGCCGGCCGGAGCAGCATACCCCGGAAGCGGGCATACGGTATGCCGCCTGGGACCCGGTCCGGCAACACATGGACCCGGAGGCGTTTGCTGCCGCCGATGCGCTGATCCACCTGGCCGGTGCCGGCGTAGCCGAAGGGCGCTGGACCGCTGCGCGGAAAAAGGAGATCGTGGACAGCCGCGTGCTGGGCGGACACACCTTGGTGGAAAGCCTGCGCAGCCTGCCCAACAAGGTGCGTGCTGTGATTGCCTCGTCCGCAACCGGCTGGTACGGGCCCGATCCCGTGGTACCCAACCCGAAGCCTTTTTCGGAAGACGCGCCTCCGTTCGGTGATTTTCTGGGTCAAACCTGCCGGCAGTGGGAAGAAAGCATCCGGCCGGTAGAAGGCATGGGCCGGCGGCTGGTGATCCTGCGCACCGGCATCGTGCTGAGCAGGGAAGGCGGTGCTTATCCCGAACTGACCAAAACGCTACCCTTCGGTATCGCCTCCATACTGGGGGGAGGAGCGCAACGGGTGCCCTGGATCCATATAGATGATATCGTGGGAATATACCTCGAAGCACTGCGGAACGGAAACTGGCAGGGGGTATACAACGGGGTGGCGCCCAAGCCGGTGTCCAACCGGGAGCTGATTACAACGGCAGCCGAAACGCGCGGCCGGTTCTTCGTGCCGGCCCCGGTTCCGGCCTTTGCCCTGAAGCTGGCCGTGGGGGAAATGAGCATCGAAGTGTTGAAGAGCGTCACGGCCTCTGCAGACAAAGTGCTGGGAGCCGGTTACCGGTTCCGTTATCCCGCCATCCGGGAAGCCATTGCGGAACTGGAGCGGTAAGGGCGCGAAAGAACGCTTGTAACCAGTAAAACGCCGGGCCGGATGCGATTGCTTCGTTCCGCTGCCCGCTTCGGTATAACCAAGGGGCCGGGCAATCCTGGCCGAGCCTGTTCAGCTGCGGTCACAGGGTCACTTCCAGCAAAAGGCTCCGCACACCGGGTATGATTTCATCGCTGCCCACTTCGTAGTTCCGGATGCCTCCCTCCTCATAACGGATGCGGTACGATACATTGAGCTTTTCTTCACCGTCCAGCACGGCAAAGTTCCGGGATAGCTGGAGCTTTTGATCGTAGAGCGGGTATTCCCGCACAGGGCGGCTGGAAAGGGTCGTATCCCAAAGCTTCTCGTCCGGCACGGGTCTGCGGAAGTTGACCTTCCAGACCTGGAGATTGACTTCCGCCATCCTGTTCTCAAACAGGGGATGGCTATAATCGTAGGCGGCAAAAACCTGGAAGGTAGCCGTCTTTTCCACGGGGGCCGGGACCGGCTGAGCCGGCGGGTCTTTCCTGCAGGCGGAA
Organism: Chitinophagaceae bacterium; assembly: GCA_036263755.1. Taxonomy (GTDB): domain Bacteria; phylum Bacteroidota; class Bacteroidia; order Chitinophagales; family Chitinophagaceae; genus Flavisolibacter. Next base: position 3,449 of record DATAGL010000587.1, read on the forward strand.
AGGGAAAAGAGCAGTATGGCCAGGGTACCTGTTTTCATCAGTACTTTTGATCAAAGAAACGAATACGGAGCCTTTGCCATCATTCTAAATGCATCAATGGTTATGGGGGAAGCTGAACTGGATTATAAAGGGAACGAACTGATCATCACCTCGCACCTCATTACCTATGGGCAGGCCGCTGACCCGGAGATCACGGCGCACATACGCGAGGAAACGGAAGCCATGTGGAATGAGCCCGGTACATCCGTGGAGCTGGACGGCCAGCTGTTCCGCGTACTCTTTCGCATCACGGCGGCATTCCATCCGAAACTCGAAGAGCTGGAGGTGCTGCAGAGCACCGATCCGCGCCGCAACTATTTCCGCATCGAAGAGCAGGTACAGGGCAATATCTCTTTTGTCGATGGCCTGGGATGCAACACGGGTTTTTTCCAGCGCAATAACCTTTATCCGGGCTCCACCACGGCAGCCCATGAATACGGCCATACGCTCGGACTCGACCATCCGGAGAACCTCGATTACCGCGGGCAGGGCGTGCCGGGCATCATGTACCCCAGAGGCACCCTCGTGGATCCGCCCTATCAGTATGATCCGGCCAAACCGGCCGGTGAAACCGGCGGCACGCTCAACCCGGTTCACCGCCGCGTAAAGGATTCCGACATCCGGCAGTTAAAGCTGCACCGTCTCTTCTTCCGTTCCCGGCGGGCGGTCGTCGGTGCTTTTACCAATGTGTTCCACTGGACCGGCGATGATGTATAGCTCAGGCAGATACACACGGCTCCCGGAATAAATCATAAAAAAAACCATCCGGTGACGGATGGTTTTCTTTTCAGCGGACAGCCCACTTGCGCAGCCTAGTTCCGGACGGGCTTTCCGCCCTTCAGCACGCTCTGGATCCGCTCCAGCGACCGGCGTTCGCCGCAGAGCGAAAGGAAGGCTTCGCGTTCGAGGTCTAGGAGGTATTGCTCGGAAACCAGCGTTGGCTCACTGAGGTCACCACCGCACATCACGTACGCCAGTTTGCGGGCCACCACGGCATCGTGTTCCGTAGCATAGCCTGCCTGGGTCATGCCGTGAATGCCGCTGTACAGCGCGCCGAGCGCCGAACGCCCGAGCACTTTTATATCCTTGCGGGGTACCGGTGTCACATAGCCGCTGTCATAGAGTTCAATCACCGATTTTTTTGCCTCCGCCACGCGGCGGTTCTGGTTGATCACCACTTCGTCGAGCCCTTTGCGGTAAACGCCGAGTTCATAAGCCTCGTGTGCCGACGTGGCCACCTTGGCCGTAGCGATGGTCAGGAAGCGGTTCTTCAGCGTGATGGTTTCGGGTTCGTCCACGTGCATCTCATCCGAAGCGCGCAGCACGAACTCCTTGGTGCCGCCGCCGCCGGGGATCAGGCCCACGCCCAGTTCCACCAGGCCCGTGTAGGTTTCCGCAGCCGCACATACTTTATCGGCGTGCAGGCTCATCTCGCAGGCACCACCCAGGGCCAGGCCGTGCGGCGCCACCACTACGGGTACCGACGAATAGCGAACGCGCATCATGGCATTCTGGAAAGCGCGGATGGCAAAGTCCAGCTCGTCCCATTCCTGCTCGATGGCAAACATGAAGATCATGCCCACATTGGCGCCGGCACTGAAATTGGCGCCTTCGTTGGCAATGACGAGGCCTTTGCCGTTCTTCTCCGCCAGTTCGATGGCCCTGGTAATGCCCGAGAGCACATCGCCGCCGATCGAATTCATCTTTGTGCTCCACTGGATACCCAGCACGTCGTCGCCGATGTCGTATACTTTACACGAATTGTTTTTCCAGACAATTTTGTCGCTGTAATGGCTGAGTACAATGAAGTCGCCCGCCCCGGGAACGGGCTTATAGGTCCGTGAAGCAGGATCATAGCTCAGCCGTACCCCGCCTTCCACTTTGTAAAAGGTCTGGTGACCGGCTGCGATCATTTCCTCCACCCAGGGAGCAACTTTGTATCCGGCGCCTTTCATGGCTTCCGCCGTACGGGCTACACCCAGCACATCCCAGCTTTCGAAAGCACCGATCTCCCAGCCGAAGCCGGCCATCAGGGCATCGTCAATACGGTATACCTCATCGGAAATTTCAGGAATGCGGTGCGAGATATAGGAGAACAGCCCGTAGTGAAAATGACGGTAAAACTCACCGGCTTTATCGGGTGCGGCCACCAGCATTTTCAGCCGTTGTTTCAGGTCGTCCACCGGGCGGGCGGCATCCACCGAAGCGAACTTCGGCTTTACCCGCGGGGCATATTCGAGGGTCTGCAGGTTCAGCGTCAGGATCTCTTTTTCACCCCCGCCCCCTTTCACTTTTTTGAAAAAGCCCTGGCCGCTTTTGTCGCCCAGCCAGCCTTTTTCCACAACCTGGTCCAGCCAGGCGGGGATCCGGAAAGCGTCGCGGGCTTCGTCCTGCGGGCAGTTCTCGTACACCCCCCGGGCTACCTTCACAAGGGTATCGATGCCCACCACGTCGGCGGTGCGGAACGTGGCGGATTTCGGCCGCCCGATGAGGGGCCCGGTCAGTGCGTCCACCTCGTCGATGGTCAGGCCCATGCGGTCGATGAGCCCGAAGATGGCCATCATGCCGTACACGCCGATGCGGTTGGCAATAAAGGCCGGCGTATCCTTGGCCAGCACGGTGGTCTTGCCCAGGTACAGGTCGCCGTATTCCATCAGGAACGCGGTTATGGCAGGGTCGGTATCCGGCGTGGGAATGATCTCCAGCAGGCGCAGGTAGCGGGGCGGGTTAAAGAAGTGCGTGCCGCAGAAATGTTTTTTGAAATCATCGCTACGTCCTTCCGAAAGCAGGTGGATGGGAATGCCGGAAGTATTGGAGGTGATGAGGGTGCCCGGCTTGCGCAGGCCGTCTACTTTTTCATACAGCGCCCGCTTGATGTCCAGCCGCTCCACCACCACTTCAATCACCCAGTCACAGCCGGCGATCTCGGCCAGGTTATCGTCGAAGTTGCCGGTGCTGATGCGCTTGGCGGCATCTTTATGGTACACCGGAGAGGGATTGCTTTTCAGCGCTGCCTGCAGCGATTCGTTCACGATGCGGTTCCGCGCGGTCCGGTTGTCGGCAGGGGCGTCGGCCGGAACGATGTCCAGTAATAATACAGGAATGCCTATGCCTGCAAAATGACAGGCAATCCGGGAGCCCATGACCCCGCTGCCCAGGACCGCTACTTTTTTGATCGTGCGCTTGCTCATAAAAAATTAGTTAGTTAAACAACTATTTTTTAAAGATAGGGTTTTCGGCTGATACTTGAAAAAGGGAGTTGCTAGGAGCTGCAAGCCCAAGCTTCAGGCTGCAAGCCAGGCATTTCCTTGCGGGAACATTACGCTGACGAGGGACAGGCTTTTTGCCACTTTGAATCAAGTGCATGGTAAAAGTGTATTGATAATAATGCATCAACCTGACCATCAGCTTCATTTACGGACGCAAAAAAGCTGCAAGTAAAATCCTTGCAGCTTGTAGCTTGGGGCTTGCAGCTCATAGCAGCTTAGCTTCACTTTTTCTGCTTCTTCAGCTGAAAAGCTCGTGAAATATTGAAGCCGAACTGGATATCGCCATCGCCCCAGCTGCCGGTCGTTTCGGAAAGAAACGCACGTTCGTTCATGCCCGTGGCATTGGTAAAATGCAGCTGGAAGACGTGGCCGCCCGTTTCGATATCAAAGCCTATTGAAAGCGGGTTGCGCACGGACAGGGCCTCGTTCTGATTCACTACGTAGTGGTAGTCCACATTGAGCGAGATGCGCTTGCTCAGCTTCAGCCGTCCGCCGATGCCTGCCGCGATCAGGTCATTCGGGTCGTCTTGGGTGGCCACCAGGTTACGGTGCACGACCGTGGGCATAAGCTGGAGGGTCAGTTTTTCGGAGAACTTGCGCCCGGCAATGACCTGCCCGTAATAGGCCATGCGGGAAGAAAAATAATTTTTGCGCGTGGGGTTGGCCCAGGGCAGGGTGTGCAGCGTGCTGCCGGCAACCAGCACCAGGGAAAAGGGCAGGGATTTGGGACCGGTGGATTGCTGGAAGGCCCGGAACTTCAGGAAGCCGTCCAGTTCTTTTTTGTTCGTGCTGCGGCCAAGGCCAACGGTCAGGTTCCGCGTGAGGCCATAATCGAGTCCGAGGCGGATAGTGGCCTGGTCCAGCCCGAACAGCTCTTTCAGGCCCTGGTTCACATAGCCGAAGCGGTGCAGGATGCGGAAGTCGAGCACACCGGGCCGCAGCATTTCCATACTGTGCGCCATGATCACCCGCGACGACTTGAACGCATTCGTTACGTATTCTTTCTTCGGCGTCGTGTCTTCGATTCCGGCCAGCAGGTCTTCTTCCTGGGCAAGGGCGTGGCCTGCGCTGCAGCAGAGCAGCAGCGCCAGGCAGAGGGGCTTCAGTTTCATGTATGTTGTGTATTAACCTTTGAACGGCTCCAGTTTGCAGTCCACCACGATCTTCACGTTGTTGGACACTTTGTCCTTCACCAGCGACGGGATCTTGATATTGTAGTCGGAAAGAAGGATGTTGAACGAGGTGGTGGCTTTCAGATCGCTGCCTTCCACTTTGATGGTGCCTGCCGTTTCCACATCGCGCGTAACGCCATGGATCGTGAGCTTGCCTTTCACGCGCACCGGGTATGTGCCGGGCTTTGTATACTGCACCTCGCCGTTATTCACCACCGAACCTTTGAAGTCGGCCTTCGGAAATTTATCGCTTTCAATATAGTTTTCATTGAAGTGTTCCTGCATCAGGGCATTCTCGAATTCGAAGCCTTTCATCAGCACGGAAAACTGCAGGGCGCCCGACCGGGCATCAAGCACGGCGGCAGCCGACTTGTTGCGCGCTTCTATGTCTTCCAGCGGTGCCTTCGAATAGAACTCGATCCGGCCGCTTTTGGTGAAAAACTTATCCTGTGCTTTCAGCGGGCCGGCCAGCACAAGAGCCAGTGCGATGAGGGAAAAGGATTTTTGCAACATGTTGTTCGTTTATGGGGTTTAGAATTAATTCGTTTTTACAGGGACGCATCGGTTGAGCTTGACGTCGGTGCCGAACAGTTCTTCGGTTACCGCGCCGGTGACCATGCCTTTCAGGGTCACCGTGGCGCCGCTTTGTATGGATGTATACTGTGCCGCATGAGATGAGTCCATGCTGCATTGTACCGAGGACATCTCGGCCGCATCGCCGAGGAAAAGGACTACCGGGTTGCCTTCGGCATCGATTTTTTTCACGGTGCCGGTTACGGAGACCACTTTGTCGACATACTGCCGGTTGAAGGCGGCACTGTCTTTTTCAAAAGCGGCGATCAGGGCCAAAGCTTCACTCTGGGCTACCGGTTCGGCGCCGGCCAGGTCGGGGTTGGTGCGGTTGAAGGCGCGGTAGGCATACCAGCCTCCGGCTGCCGCTGCGATCAATACGATGATTAAGAGGATGCGTTTCATTGTGTTTCTGTTCTGTTAAAGCCTGAAAGGAAAGCCCCGGTTCAAATCTACCCATTCTTACAGGCTGTCTTCGGTACTTTACCGTCAATTCCACCCTACAGAATGTTAATAATGGTTAATTGTTCGGAGCCCCGGCATCAATCCAGGCCTTTACCCGGGCGATGGTGCAGGCATCCAGCTGGTTGCCGCCTTTGGGCATGGGAGAGAAGCCGGGCGCATGGCTGATGGCACCAAACAGGCGGCCGCTGTGCGCTGCTTCATGTACGGTTTCATAATTACTGAGGTTCAGGTTGCCCGACGGCGCGCCCCCGCTGTGGCAGCCGAGGCAGCCACCGGTCTGCAGGATCGGTACGATGGTTCCGCTATAGGTTACGCCCGTGGTGGAACAGGGTGCCGTGCCCGGGTACAGCTCTTCTTCCACGTCATAGTAACAGCCAAAGAGGCCTGCAGCCAGGAAGAAAGAAGCCAGTATCGTCATTTTCTTCATCATGATTGAAATTCGTTTGCTCAGGAAATCGAATATGGTTTACCGCTCTGATTTTCTGTGTAGCCGTCCACTCCATTCCGGAATTTTACTCCATCGCTCCGGC
>DATAGL010000588.1:0-1739 GCA_036263755.1 Chitinophagaceae bacterium
CAGGAAGGCCCGGAACATGGCCGAGATAGGCTGCTCCTGCTTTCCATCCTCCTTGTCTTCCAGGTCGCCCAACGAGGTATAGACCAACCGGGGCAGGGAGAAATCGGAAGTGCTTTGCTGCAGTTGCTGGAGCAGGTACTGATTCCCGTATTGCAGGGAAGGACTGGCGGCTATATAGGAACGGTAGACGTTCCTCTGCTCTTTTAAATTCTGAAGCAGCGCAAATAAGGTAAAATACCCCCCGAACGAGTGCCCCATGAGGATCCTGTTTTCCGGTTTGGTCCGGTAGGTGCTATCCAGGTACGGAATCAGCTCCCTTTCCAGGAATTGATGAAAGGCCAGGCCCCCGCCGCTATTCGGCATCTTTTCCCGGGAAGGTGCTTTAGGGTACAGAAAATCCCGGGTCCGGAGCTTTTCCATTTTTTCAAAGCTGCCATAGCCGATACCGGCAACAATAACGGGGGGCATAACACCGATTTGCTTGTACTGCTCCGCCATGGCAACTACAATATCGAAGTAGATATCGGCATCGAGCAGGTAAATAGTTGTGAACCTCCTTTTCGTTTCCGTCCTGTATTCCGGGGGCAGCTTCAGGTAAACCGTAAATGAATCTCCTACGTTTCCGGAATACAATCGTTTGCGTACAGTCGGGGCGTTTTCCTGCCGGATGGATTCCTGTGCAGAGCAGAAAAACGAGTACAACAAAAGACTGAGCAGCAGAAACCCTCTCATGGTATTGGTTTACCATGAAAATAAGGACTCCGGATTTTCTTAATTGTTAAAGTATGCTGATGTTGTCGGGCCGGGAATGAATATACAAACGAACCGGCGCCTGGACGCTATGGCGGAACACTCCCTGCCTGTACCGCTGGCCGTTACTCCAGCCAGGTAACAATATCCTTGTCAATCAGCTGAACCCGTTCCGACCGGATGACAAAGTTATCATTGTTACCGGGAAGACCGCTGTTTCCGTAAGGGTCAAACGATGCATAGAACTGGCCGGTACTTGTCCTTACAAAGACCACATCCGAATAATGCTCGAAGCCAAACGTGTCGAGCAAATCTAATTCAGAAACCTCCAGGAACAGGAGTTCTATGATACATGGAAAACTTCGCTTGCCCTCCCTCCTGCGTATGGCCAGGCGAACCAGGACCGACCCTTGCTCAAAATCACAATGAAGCCGCACCACTTGCCCATCGCATAAGACATATTGCCCGTGAAACTCTTTGATGAACATCAGAATGAAATATAAAAACAGATAGGATCGGAACCGGTTAAACTGTGCTTCCCATGATCGATGCATGCGCCTTTTCCTTTGCAACAAAATAGGGTATCCGTACTACGTTCTGTTCTCCGGTTTCCGAGCACTGCGACTGCTTAAAACGATTGACCCTGACCTGAATCCAATGATACGAAATGTGCTTTCACTTAAGCCAGGGCCGGTTGATAATAAAGAATTACCGCCCCCCTGCCCACGTTTTTCGTCCTTAGAAGGGTAAGGTCCATTCTATCTTCCCTGTTTTTAAAGAAGGGCAGGCCCCTTCCTGCGATAACCGGGTGGATACAGAGCTGGAGCTCATCCACCAAACCCAGGTTCATGGATTGGATAATCAAACCGGGACTGCCTACCAGCAGGTTCTTGCCGGGCTGTTGTTTGAGGTCGGCCACTTCCTCCTCCAGGCTTCCGGTCGCTAATCTTGAATTCTTCCAGGTGACCTGCTTCAATGTCCTGGAGAAG
>DATAGL010000589.1:0-2591 GCA_036263755.1 Chitinophagaceae bacterium
GCTGGTGGTCACCCGGTAAATTGCTACGTTTTAAAAGAAGGGCGGCCTGTTGGGCCGCCCTTCTTTTTGTAGATAAAGAAACATTTAAACGGAAAACAACGATCGCTCCACATCCAGTACCGATATTACTGATACTGCCCATACAACCCATCCCGCAAATGCCACCGATCCTCCCGGTCCGCTTGCATAAAAAACGTTAAACGCCTATCCTTGCGCATCGGATAATGAAAGATCCGTGTCAGGATAAAAAAAGTGACTATGAAAAAGATTGCCTTATTCGTACTTATGACCTGTATGGCGGCCGGCGCATTCGGACAGAAAGCGGCCAAAGCTGTTTATTTCGAGCTGGGCGGACCCGGCATCGCTTCCTTCAACTATGATACCCGCTTCTCCAAAAAAGAGGATGGCTTCGGCGGACGCATCGGCTTTGGCGGCTGGAGCTTCGACGGTGATGGCACCCTGCTGGTACCCATGGGCCTGAACTACATCATCGGCAAGGACAACAAGCACTATTTCGAACTGGGCGCCGGTGCCACCATCGTGAAAAATTTCTACAAGAACGGCAATCCCGGCTACGAGGACGACGGAACCTTCGACAACACCTTCGGACACCTCAACTTCGGGTACCGCCTGCAGCCGGCCAAAGGCGGCTTTTTCTTCCGCGCCGCCATCAACCCGATCATCGGCAAAGGGGTATTCTTCCCTTACTATGCCGGCATCGGCCTTGGCTATAAGTTCTGATGCTTCCGTACCGACTACCGGTAATCATCCTCGTCTTCCTCATCAAAGGACGAGGATGATTGCATATTGAGCATACTGCCCATCAGGTCCTTGAACTCAATACCGCCTTCCACGATCTTCTTGCTGATGAGCGAATAGGAGGAGAGGCCGTGCAGTACGAACTCCATCAGCAGGGCCGATTCCCGCTCATTGGCATGCGGAAAGGTCTTCTTCACCAGCCCATGCAGGCCGTCCACGCTGTAGAGCAGGTTGATCTTGTCACGGTCGTTGGACCCGAACAGCACATTAAGGTGATTGCCTTTATCGAACCAGGCGGTTATGGCCTTGTACGGGTTTTCCGGTGCCACGCTTTCGCCTTTGTTGCCGCGTACTTTCTTCTTCAGGCCTTCCGGGTTGGGAAAATACTGGATGAACTGCGTGCGGATGGCTTTATCCAGCAGGTTCATCGCCACCTGGTAGGGACCTTCCTGCTCGCCTTCGTAAACCAGCTCGATCTTTCCGGTGATGGAGGGAATGATGCCCACGAGGTCGGAGATCCACACCTGCGTGTTTTTTTCGCTGTGCAGGATGGAACGCCGCTCGGCAGCGCTCACCGCGTTTTCCAGCGCCGATATGGTTAGCCGGGCCGACACGCCGCTTTTTTTGTCCACGAACTCGGAGGCTCTTGCCTCAAACGCTACCTGCTCGATGAGCCGCTTCACAAGATCTGCAACGGTTACGGCCTGCTGCTGTTCGGGGGCGAGGTCGGCTTCCTGCTCGGTGATGGAAAGGGCCGTTTCCAGCGACTTCGGGTAGTGCGTGAGGATCTGGCTCTGGATCCGGTCTTTCAGCGGGGTGACGATGGAGCCGCGGTTGGTATAATCTTCCGGGTTGGCCGTAAAGACAAACAGGATGTCAAGGGGCAGGCGGAGCTTGAACCCGCGGATCTGTACGTCGCCTTCCTCCAGGATGTTGAACAGGGCCACCTGGATGCGGGCCTGCAGGTCGGGCAGTTCGTTGATGACAAAGATGCTGCGGTTTGACCGCGGGATGATACCGTAATGGATGACCCGTTCATCCGCAAAGGAAAGCCGCAGGTTGGCCGCCTTAATGGGGTCGATATCGCCGATCAGGTCGGCCACGCTCACGTCGGGAGTGGCCAGCTTTTCCCCGTAGCGCTGGCTGCGGTGGATCCAGTCAATGGGCGTGTCCTCACCCTCTTCGGCAATCAGGTCGCGGGCATGCTTGGAGATGGGGTTCAGCGGGTCGTCGTTGATGTCGGAGCCGGCGATGACCGGAATGTATTCATCCAGCAGGTTGGTCATCTGGCGGGCCATGCGGGTCTTTGCCTGGCCGCGCAGGCCGAGGAACAGGATGTTGTGCTTGCTGAGCAGGGCGCGCTCCACGTCGGGGATCACGGTATCTTCATAGCCCATGATGCCGGTGAAGGTTTCTTCTTTTCCTTTCAGCTTGCGGATAAGGTTCTGGCGGACTTCTTCTTTTATTGAGCGGCTCTGGTAGCCGGATTCTTTCAGTTCTCGGATCGTATTGATGCGTTTGATATCCAGGTTCATTTCGAAGGGAATAAGTGAATAGGTGAATGGGTGAATGCCAAAGTCTATGGGAAAAATAAGGGAATGCGTTTCTGTTATTCGTTTCTATTAATCGGGCTTATCGTCATTTTCAATTTGCTGTTTCCGTGGATTTCCGCCCTTGCTTCCTTTTTCTTTGTCAACGATCATCGTATCTCATTTCATACATTACAGGTAAGAGCCCTGTTGGTTCAGTATACCGTCTTTCTTCTTCCGCTTTCAAAGTCCCGGAAGATAAAGGCGCCCAGGCGGTCGAGCGAGGCGAAGAAAGCTTTGCCG
>DATAGL010000590.1:0-7514 GCA_036263755.1 Chitinophagaceae bacterium
GAGTGGATTCCAGCCAGTTCGGGCAGATATCCTGCGTCTGGCGCAGCATATAGGCGGCGAGCTGGTTCAGCACCTGCCCCTTGAAGGGAATCGGCCGGGGAAGGATTACATCAAAGGCGGAAATCCGGTCGGAAGCGACCATCACCAGGCGGTCGGTACCGATGGAATACACATCGCGCACCTTGCCTTTGTAAAAAGCGGTTTGACCCGGAAATGTAAAGGATGACATAACCCGAAATTAGCACGATCGGGTGACCGGGCCGAAAAACCGGGGCCGGAAACTTTCAACAACTAACTCAGAATCAATAAAAATAATTTCTACATAATCAGGGTAATCATTATTTTTCCCCGGAATATCTCCTGATGCTTGCTATTGAACCATCCATTAAGAGATATCCTTAGTGCTGAATTAAGGGAAACATCTTACTCCGAAACTAAACATCACAGTTATGGGAAAAAGCTTATGCTTTTTAGCCGCCTTGCTTCTGGCGGCCATCTTCTCCTTACCTCTTCATGCCCAATCGGTCACCCTGACCGGAACGGTTAAAAATGCCGGAACGGGCGAGAACGTTCCGGCGGCATCTGTTACCGTGAAGGGAAGCACACAGGGCGCCTTTACCGACCAGAATGGTGCCTTCCGCATTACAGTGCCCGGGCTACCGGTGGTGCTGGTGATTTCTTCCATCGGGTACGAAACACAGGAACTCAGCGTGGAAAGTGCGGCGACGCCCATCCAGGTTTCGTTTGTTCCTTCCTCCTCGCTGGGGCAGGAAGTGGTGGTTTCGGCTACCCGCACCCCGCAGCGCATCCTCGAATCGCCGGTAACCGTGGAACGGGTCAGTGCAGCGGCGATCCGCAATGCACCGGCCGCCACTTATTACGATGTGGTAGGAAACGTCAAAGGGGTGGATCTCACCACTTCTTCGCTCACATTCAAAACACCCAGCACCCGCGGCTTTAACGGCAGCGGCAACCTTCGCCTGAACCAGATTGTGGACGGCATGGACAACCAGGCACCCGGGCTGAACTTTTCGGTAGGCAGCGTGATCGGCCTGACCGAACTGGACGTGGAAAGCATGGAACTGCTGCCCGGTGCTTCCTCCGCACTGTATGGTCCGGGCGGCATGAACGGAACCCTGCTGATCAACAGCAAGAACCCTTTCCGCTACCAGGGCTTTTCTTTCCAGGCAAAGCAGGGCATCATGCACGTGGATGGCAAATACCGCAAGCCTTCTCCTTTCACCAACTGGAACCTGCGCTGGGCCAAAAACTTCAATGATAAATTTGCTTTTAAAATCGGATCGGAGCTGATCAACGCCCGTGACTGGGTGGCCGGCGATAACCGGAACTACCTCCGCCTTGGCACTTCGGGCAATATCATCGGCGGCAACCGGCTGACCGACCCGAATTATGACGGTGTGAACGTTTACGGCGATGAAACCACGGCCGACATCCGCCAGGTGCTCCAGGGAGTGGCTGCACAGGCACCGTTCCTCGCTCCCTATATCAATTCCATTTCCGGCCAGCCGATCAATGTTTCCCGTACCGGTTACGAAGAACGCGATATCATTGACCCGGCCACCATCAACTTTAAACTTTCCGGTGCAGCGCACTACCGGATCACCTCGGCGCTGGAGGCCGTAGTGGCCGGTTACTGGGGCACCGGTAACACGGTATACACCGGAAGCGACCGTTATTCCTTAAAAGATCTTAAGGTGGGCCAGTACAAGGTGGAGCTGAACCACACCAACTGGTTCCTCCGCGCCTACACGACGCAGGAAAATGCCGGCCAGTCCTTCAATGCCACGGTAACCACCCGCCTGCTGAATGAGGCCTGGAAGCCCAGCCCGGGCGCAACCGGCTGGTTTGCCCAGTATGGTCAGGCCTTCCTGGCACAAAAGCTGGCCGGCGCTACCGATTATGACGCGCACAATAATGCCCGGGCCGTTGCCGACCAGGGACGTCCTGCTGCCGGCACCAGGCAGTTTCAAACCCTGTTCGACCAGATCCGCAAGAAGCCGATTTCCGAAGGCGGTGGCCTGTTCGTGGATAAAACCGACCTGTATAACGTGGAAGGCCAGTATAACCTGAACAGCCTTACCGGTGGTTTTGCCGACGTACTGGTGGGCGGCAACTATAAGCGCTATGTACTGAATTCGGAAGGAACCCTGTTTGCCGACTCCACCGGCACTATCGGCATCAACGAAGTGGGCGCCTATATCCAGGCATCGAAGCCGCTGTTTGACGAACGCGTGCGGCTGACCGTTTCCGGCCGGTACGATAAGAACCAGAATTTCAAAGGACGGTTCACGCCCCGCGCTACTGCCCTGGTAAAGCTTTCCCAGAACAACAACCTGCGGATTTCCATCCAGACCGCTTACCGTTTTCCTTCCACCCAGCAGCAGTGGATCAATCTGGATGTTTCCGGTAACGTGAAGCTGATCGGCGGCGTACAGGAACTGAAAGACTTCTACAACTTCAGCACAAACCCCGTGTATACGCTGGCCAGTGCACAGGCCAATGATCCGAAAGCGGCTAATTTCAGCCCGCTGCGTCCCGAGTCAGTAACCTCATACGAAGTAGGTTACAAAGGCCTGACGGCAGGGGATAAGCTGCTGGTGGACATTTACGGTTATTATGGCCAGTACACCGATTTTATCGTACGTACGCTGGGCATCCAGTCGCGGACCGGTAATATTTCCGACCTCGCCAGCGGACAGATTTTTTCGGTGCCGGTCAATACCGAAAGCAAGGTAAAAACCTATGGATACGGCTTCAGCCTGGATTACCGTTTGCCCCGCGGATTTGTAGTGGGTGGAAACGTAAGCTCTGATGTGCTGGAAGATGTGCCGGCCGGTTTTGTTGCTTTTTTCAATGCTCCTAAATACCGGTCCAACGTCTATTTCGGCAACAGTGCGCTCGGAAAGGACAAGCGCCTTGGCTTTAACGTTACCTGGAGGTGGCAGGACACCTATTTCTATGAGGCAGACTTCATTTCCGGTAATGTGCCGGCCTTCCATACCGTAGATGCACAGGTAAGCTATAAAGTACCGCAGATCAATGCCGTATTCAAGCTTGGCGCCAACAACCTGCTCAACCAGTACTACCGCACCGCGGCCGGTAATCCTTCCGTTGGCGGTCTGTATTATGTAAGCTATGGCTACAACATTTTCTAAACACTATTTGAACAACCGAAAACCGATTCTATGTTATTCAATATAAAAAAGTCAAGGGCTTTTATCGGACTGGGCCTGTTGGGCCTCCTTACCTTACAAGCCTGTAACAAGGAATTCGAGGACATCCCGGCCGGGCCTACGCCCCCTCAGGCCGGTACCGGCAAAACCCTGCAGGAGCTGATCACGGAAGACACGACCTTTTCATTCCTGAAACGGGCGCTGGATGTAGCAGGTACCAGCGTGACCGGGCCGCTCAATTCACGGGCACTGAACCTGACGGTTTTTGCGCCCGATAATGAAGCCTTCCGCCGCTCGGGTATTCCTTCAGCAGCCGTCTTCGGATCACCGTTGCTGGATACAGCTACTACGCGCAGCCTCGTCCGTTATCTCATCATTCCGCAGGCTTTAAGCACGACAGGCATCCCTTCAGCCACGGTGACCGACGGCAACCTGATGCCGAACTTCCAGTACCCTTCGTACCTGAACCCTGCTCCGCAGCTGAGCCCCTTACTGCGCCTGACGACCTTTCCTTCGCGCAACGGAAACCAGCTGTATGTGAACAACATTCCCGTGGTCGCTGCCCCGCAGCAGGCTGCCAATGGCATTATTTACCGGACCGCCGCTGTAGCCGCTCCCCCGAGCCGCTCCTTATACGATATCATCGTGGCGGATACGGCACTGGATTACCTGGAGGCGGCCATTATCCGGGCCGATTCGGGCCGTACCACCATTGCCGAGCAATCGATCATTGAGATCGCGAAAAGCATTGGTGCGAACCTGACCGTTTTCGCTCCGACCGACAATGCCTTCCGCATGTTCCTGAACGGAATGGGCCTCCCGGCCGATGAATCGGTGATCGGCATGCTGCCGGTCAATACCGTGCGTGGCATTGTTGCCTACCATGTACTGACCACCCGGGCATTTTCGGTAAACATGCCTACGGTGCTGACCCCGGTAAAAACGTTCCTGAATACCGTGGTGCCGGCGCACCCGGGTGTTACCATCACTACCGGCTTTACCGGCCCCTTTGTAACCGCCTTCGTGGTACGTGGTGCAGGAAACCAGGAGGACGCCACCGTGGTGGCGCAGGACATCCACGCCACCAATGGCGTGATTCATAAAATCAACATGGTACTCTTACCGCAATAAGCAACGAACTTTTAAACCCAAAAGGCTGCCTTCCGGCAGCCTTTTTTTATACATATCATCAGCTAGATACATTGTGTTTACTTCCAATGTAAAAACAGGCCTATTCAAAAGACAGCATAGTATAAATACTGAACATATTGCTGCCAAAAAAACATTTGCAGCTTTGCCCACCTCTGCGTCTTTGCGTGAAAAACAAAGCCGGTGCTTCGCAATCCATTCCATTCAATAGTAAAGCACATAAAAAAAGCCCCGGAAGTCCGGGGCTCTTCTTAAAATATATAGTCAGCTTAGCTGAACAGGCCGCCCTTTCTCAGGGAACGTACACCTTCAGCGATCTTGAATCCGTTCTGATAGATTTCGATGCGGTAGTCACCGGTCTGGAAGTTCTGCTGGCGCAGAGGTACCTGAACGCTCTTGCGGGTGCCCTGCTCGTAATCTACCGTGGTGCGGAAGGTGAACGGCTTGTCGCCTTCGCTGCGGGTAGTCAGTGTACCGGAGCCCATGGAAGCATCAGAGATAACCTGGCCGTTCGGTGCGGTCACGATCACATACAGATCGGCGGGGCCGGAACGGGCAACGCGGTTCTCTACATCAAAAGCGATCATCATTTTATCCACGCGCTTGGCCTTCGTAGTTTCTTTTTCCTTGCCATTGCGACGCTCCTGGATCGGACGGATGGAAATGTTGGAAGCAGTGAATGTGGAAGCCACATCAACCGTCTTGGCCAGTTCTTCTTTTTCCGTGGTCGTTGTTACCAGGTTGGTTTCCAGCACTTGCTTTTCAGCGGTCAGCTGGGAGTTGTTGGAAGCCAGCTGCTGGTTTTCACCGGTCAGGCGGGCCACTTCCATTTCCAGGTTGCCGATCTTGTCATTCAGCTGGGCGATCAGCGATTTGGCGCGGGCCAGTTCCGATGCGGTTGCATTGCGCTTGCGCAGGATGGAATTGATTTCATTTTTCAGTTTACCGATTTCTCCCTGGCGGTCGCTCAGCTGACCCTGGAGGTTATTGTTGTTGCCGGTAATGGAATCGAGCCGGGTAAGGGCATCGTTGTATAACAGCTGAACGGAGTCGCGGCCCGATGTAGCGGTATTGGCCGTATTCTGGCTCAGGGTGATGGTTTCATCAGACTTCTTCTTGTCATACAGAAAATATCCCCAAGTACCTAAAAGACCCACCGCAAGCACACCAATAAGTATATTTTTGGTGTTGTTATTCGTGCTCCGGCCGTCCCTGTTCGAATCCGGGTTGTTTGCTGAAGGATAATTTGTGTTTGCCATCGTAGAGGGTTTTTTTTTGAAATTGAAGTTACTTATTCCTAAAGATTGAGCGTGGTGATTCGTTGCCACCAATTTCTAAAACCGTGCCAAATTGATAAACCATTGATTTATACCATTTTTCTCATTTTATGAGTGCTGAAAAGATCCTGGATGCGTTAAAGAAAAAACAATACCGGCCTGTTTACTGGCTGGAGGGAGAGGAAGAATTTTTTATTGATCAGGTGGTTCAGTATGCTGAGGACCAGATTCTTTCAGAAAGCGAAGCAGGCTTCAACCTGACCGTATTTTACGGCCGCGATGCGGACTGGGCTTCCGTGATCAATGCCTGCCGACGCTACCCGATGTTCTCCGAGCGGCAGGTGGTGATCCTCAAAGAGGCACAGTCCATGCGCGATATTGATAAACTGGAAGGATATATCGACAAGCCTCTTTCTTCCACCATACTGGTTGTTGCCTACAAGCATAAAAAAGTGGACGGGCGGACCCGGCTCGCCAAGATCATTAAAGAAAAAGGAGTGGTGCTCACCACCAAGAAATTATATGAGAACGAACTGCCTGACTGGACGGGTGCGCTGGTGCGTTCAAAGGGATTATCCATCACGCAACGGGCCCTGCTGCTGCTTATTGATCATATCGGGAACGACCTGAGCCGCCTGAGCAATGAAATTGACAAGCTGGCGCTGAACCTGGGCAAACGCAAAGAAATCAACGAGGATGATATTGAGCAGTTTGTAGGGGTCAGTAAAGAGTTCAATGTATTCGAGCTGCAGCATGCCCTGGCTTCCCGCGATCTGTATAAAGCGATCCGGATCGTTCAGTATTTCGAGGCCAACCCGAAAGCCGGACCGTTACAGCTGATCTTCCCTTCGCTGTATAATTTTTTCAGTAAGGTGCTGATGATCTATACCGTTCCTTCCCGCGAAGAAAAGGTTATCGCGCAGGCCATCGGTGTTCATTCCTTCTTTGTGAAGGATTACCTGCAGGCCGCCACCCGGTATTCTTTTGAGGGCGTGGAAAAGATCATCCTGCTGCTGCATACCTACAACCTGCGCAGCATCGGTATTGACGATGCCGGTACCGAAGATGCTTTGCTGCTGAAGGAAATGATCGTGAAAATAATGACCGACTAGGAAAGCAGGCGCAGGGTCGCTTCCTCATCCTTTTTCATCTGGGCCATCAGGGCCTCGAGGGAATCATAACGTTCCTGGGAGCGCAGGTAATGATGAACTTCGACGTTAACCGAAGCGCCATAAATCTCCCTGCTGAAATCAAAGAGAAAGACTTCCACCTTCTCCTGCCGGTCGTCCAGTGTAGGACGGGTGCCGATGCTCAGCATTCCCTTATAGCGCTCACCGCCGGTTTCCGCGTAAACCGCATATACCCCATGGCCCAGCCGGATCTTGTCCTCTCCCGAATAAATGAGGTTGGCCGTGGGATAACCGAGCTGACGGCCCAGCTGGTCGCCGCGTACAACGGTCCCGCTGAAAAAATAAGGGTAGCCGAGCAGCTTGTTCGCCCGCTCCACTTCGGATGCCCGCAAAGCCTGGCGGATAGCAGTGGAGGAGATCCCGATCTCATCCAGCACATGGCGGGGGATTTCGATGAGCGTATATCCATACCGGTCGGCGCGGCGGGCCAGCAACTCAAAATTGCCCGATCGGTCCTTGCCGAAATGATGATCGTAACCGATGATAATGGTATGGGGATGGAAATTACGGATGAGGAAATCTTCAATATAGGATTCGGCCGGCTGCTCCGAAAAAGCGGGCGTGAACGGAACTACCACCAGGTGATCGATCTCCTGGGCGTTCAGCAGCGCTATTTTTTCCTCCAGGTTGTTGATCAGTTCCAGAGCAGCACCCCGGACCACTTTCCGCGGATGGGGATCAAAGGTAATGATGACCGATTCGCC
>DATAGL010000591.1:0-5671 GCA_036263755.1 Chitinophagaceae bacterium
TTCACGCCCAGCCAGTAGCTTTTCCGGAAATAGATGCAGCCGATGGAATAGTGGGTTTCCACGGGCACTTCCTTCAGTCCCAGTCCGGCCGTGCGCTCCACGAACTGCGGCAGCTTCAGGGAAGTCCACTGATGGATCCACCAGGCCAGGTAAGGGTACTGCCATACGGTGCCGCCTGCGCCCGTATCGATGACGCCCGGTGCTGCGCGGCGCTCGTTGTACTCTCCGGCTATGGAGGTGTAATTGAACTGGTGCGCATACTCGTCCCGCTTGCCGTAGAGATCTACCAGCTCGTTAAAGCCCCAGGAGTTATTGTTGATCAGTCCTGTCACGAACGCCAGGTTGCGGCCCGGGGCCAGCCCTTCGTAGGCGGCGGCAAGGCGGGGCAGCCAGCCCTTGCGCACGGGAAGGACATCGTCGTCGATCTTGCAGATATATTCCACGCCCTGCAGCGGCCCGTACTGGCTCAGCACTTCGGTCAGCGCCCACCAGGGCTCGCTGCCGGCGCACAGCGGCCGTACCACGAAGCGCGTGGCCGGGTGCCCGGCGGCCCAGGTGCGGGCCACCCGCTCCACCTTCTCCGCCGGGTAGGATTTACGCCCGTTCAGCACAACGACCACGGTTTCCGACGCGTCCAGCGTGTGCTCGAGCGCCAGTAAGGTAAGCTGCAGCGATTCGTAATCGAAGGCCGCCAGTACGACGACAGCCCGGTTGTTCGATGGCACCATAAACGAAGAATAGATGGGGCGCAAAATAAAGGAAATGGCCGGAGCCGCCCTACTTTTTACCACCGGCAGGGGCAGGCAGGATGTTTGCCGGCTTCTTTCCGGACTTAACTATTTTCCATGCGAACCGAAAAAGAAAAGATGCTGGCCGGGGAGCTGTACCGCGCCGACGGACCCGAGCTGGTGGCCGACCAGGAAAAAGCGGCCCGGTGGATGCAGCGGTACAATGCTTCGCTCACCCTTTCCCCCGAAGAACGGCAGTCCCTGCTGGAAGAAGGACTGGGTTCGGTGGGTGCGGGCGTCACCATCCGGCCGCCCTTCCACTGCGACTACGGCTATAACATCCACATCGGCTCCGGCGTATTCCTCAACTTCAACTGCGTGATCCTGGATGTGGGGGAAGTGCATATCGGTGACGGAACCCTCATTGCCCCGGGCGTGCAGATTCTTGCCGCCGACCATCCGCGCGATGCCGCGCAGCGCAAAGCGGGCCTGGAGCTGGGCCGCCCGGTACGCATCGGCCGCAACGTATGGATCGGGGCGGGGGCGCTGATCCTGCCGGGGGTGACCATCGGCGACGATGCCATTGTGGGCGCCGGCAGCGTGGTGACCCGTGACGTGGCCCCCGGCAACACAGTCGTGGGCAACCCGGCGCGGCCCGTAAAGCGGTAAATATGGCTGCGGCAACGCGCTGCACCCTATCTTCGGCGCCGGAAAAGCGGCCCTCAGGGCTTTTCCGCTTCTAAAGGCTGTACATGAACAAAACGCTTTGCCTTGATTTCGGCAACACCCGGCAGAAAGCTGCGCTCTTTGAAGGAGGGCAGCTCCAGGCCACCCGCGTGCTTGCCGAGCCGCTGGCCGGATCACTGGAGCAGCTGCTCGGCGAATGGCAGCCGGAGGCGTCCATCCTCTCTTCCGTCATCCACCACCCGGCCGAAGCAGAAGAAGTGCTGCGTGCCCGTACGTCCTTTCACCTCCTCTCCAACACGTCGCGGCTGCCCTTCACCCTGCCGGTGGGCAAGCCCGAAACCATGGGAGCCGACCGGCTCGCGCTGGCCGCCGCCGCCGTGCATTTCTTCCCGGGAAAGAACAACCTCGCCATCGGGCTGGGCTCCTGCATCACCTTCAACTTCATTAACAAGGCGGGGGAATTCCTTGGAGGTTCCATTTCCCCGGGTATGGAGATGCGCTTCCGGGCCATGCACCAGTTTACCGCCAGGCTGCCCCTGGTAAAAGGCGACTGGAACGTGCCCCTGATCGGCTATGACACGGCCACCAACCTGCAGTCGGGCGTGGTGCTGGGCATGGCCTGCGAGATCGACGGCATCGTGGAGCGGTATGCGGAACGGTACGGGAACTTTAACGTGCTTTTAACCGGGGGTGATTTAGGCTATTTTGAGCCCCATTTGAAAAGTAAGATATTTGCAGACCCCGATTTAATCTTTAAAGGACTATATGCTATCAGCCAGACCAATCGTACTGCGTAAGAAAATGAACAGGCTTTACCGGATAGCCTTCTGCGGATTTGCTCTTTGCTCCCTGCTTCCGGCCGCCGCGCAGGACAACTCCCCGTATTCGCGGTATGGCCTGGGTGACATTGTTCCGAATACCAACATCATCAACCGGGGCATGGGCAGCATCTCGGCTGCGTATGCCGACTTCCTGGCCATCAACTATAACAACCCGGCCTCCTATTCGAAGTTCCGCCTCAATGCAGAACCCCGCTCGGGCCAGACCATCAACGGCCGCGTACTGTTTGATGTAGGCATCAACATGACGAGCCGCACCCTGCGCAACCCGAACCGGCCGGAAAAGTTCACTTCGGCCAGCCCTACCTTCTCGCATGTGCAGTTCGGCATTCCGCTGAAGCGCAACTGGGGCCTTTCCTTCGGACTGCGCCAGCTGACCCGCGTGGCCTACAAGATCAACCGCACCGAGCTGCTGAAAGATCCTATCGATAACGAAAACATCGACAGCGCACTCACCCAGTTCACCGGCACCGGCGGTACCTACCTGCCTTCCTTCGGCACAGGCTTCTCGCTGGGCAATTTCAGCGCGGGCGCCAACCTCGGTTACCTGTTCGGCCGCCGCGAGCTGTCCACCAAGCGCGCCTTCATCAACGACAGCGTACAATATGCAAGCGCCAACTTTGTAAACTCCGCCTCCTTTGGCGGTCTTTTCCTACAGGGCGGCCTCCAGTACGACCTGTACCTGTCGGGCAACCGCGAAAGCAAGGAGAATACCATCCTCCGGCTCGGGGTTAGCGGTAACCTGAACCAGGACATCAACGGCAGCCGCGAAGTGATCCGCGAAACCTTTGTCCGCGACGCGAACGGCGTGGACCAGCGCGTGGACAGCATTTACGAAAACACGAACGACGAAGGCACCGTTACCTATCCTTCCTCCATGACTGCCGGCGTGGTACTGCAGCGTCAGCGCGACCCGAACGACCGCAGCGGCTGGCTCCTCGGGGTGGACTTCGTACAGCATAACTGGGAAAACTTCCGCTATTTCGGCACCACCGACCCCTCGGTGCAGAATGGCTATGAGCTGCGCGTGGGCGGACAGATCCGTCCGGCAGCCGGTCCCAGCCTGCTCAGCCGCTCGGCCTATCGTGCCGGCTTCAGCATCGGCCGCGATTACATCCGCGACGGCAGCGAGCTGCCGCTGTTCACGGCCTCCTTCGGCCTGGAGTTCCCCATCGGCCTGTACAACCGGATGAGCCTGGGCCAGTATTCCACCATCAACCTTTCGCTCGAATACCTGAAGCGCGGCAACAACGACAACCAGCTGAAGGAAAATGCCTTCCGCCTGTCGCTCGGCCTCAATTTCAGCGATCTTTGGTTCAATAAACGCCGCTATGACTAAGCGTTCGTTCCAATTTATTTTCCGGAAAGGAGCAGCTATCGTTTGTGGCTGCTTTTTTTTGGCTGCCTGCGAAAACGACCTCCAGCAGATCAACGAGCTGACGGTCAAGAAAGAAATGGTGGAGGAAGCAAAGCAGATTTCCACCTACTTCAGTCAGTCGGGCTCCCTGCGCGCACACCTCACCGCCCCGCTGATGCTGCGCTACCAGACCGACAGCGTGATCGTTGAGTTCCCGAAAAAGCTGCACGTGAACTTTTATGACTCCACCGGCAAGATCGAAAGCCAGCTCGATGCCCTTTACGGCAAGTATTTCGAAACCGTGAACAAGGTGTACCTGCGCGATTCGGTGATCGTATTCAACGTGCAGGGCGATACCCTGCGCTGCCCCGAGCTCTGGTGGGACCAGAACACCCAGAAATTCTTCACCGACTCGGTGGTGCGCATCCACAAAAAAGGCGATCGCATCTACGGCGGCAAAGGCATGGAAGCCCACCAGGACCTTTCCGACATCTTTATCCGCCAGCCCACCGGCACCGTGACCATGCAGGAACTGTAGAATGTCGGACAGAGGAATATCGAGTGATGAATGTTGAAGGAGGGTGGAGGGAAATATTCAATAATCAATGTTCAATACGCAACGCTCAGGACATGAACATAAAATTCCTTTGCGCCTTTGCGCTCCTCTGCGTCTTTGCGTGCAACCCAGCACCATCCTGCAGACACTAACACCTCTGTAACACCATCGTACATCTTACTTCGCATAGCGCACATCGATTTGCCGGATTTTCCGGAGCTTTAGCAAAAGATCAACATGGAATACAGAAGAATGGGAAGATCGGGCCTGCAGCTGAGCGTGCTGTCGTTCGGCAGCTGGGTCACGTTTCACAAACAGGTGGACGATACCCTCGCCGATGAACTGATGGGACTGGCCTATGACAGCGGCATCAACTTTTTCGACAACGCCGAGGTATACGCGCGCGGCGAAAGCGAGCGCCTGATGGGCCGCGTGCTCAAAGGCAAGAACTGGGACCGCACCTCCTATACGGTGAGCTCCAAGGTTTATTTCGGGTCGCGCGGACCGGCCAACAAGCCCAACCAGACGGGCCTCAGCCGAAAGCACATCATTGAGGCCTGCCATGAGGCCCTGCAACGCCTGCAACTCGATTACCTCGACCTTTATTTCTGCCACCGCCCTGACCCCAATGTACCGGTTGAAGAAGTGGTGTGGAGCATGAACCTCCTCATTCAGCAGGGCAAGGTACTGTACTGGGGCACTTCGGAGTGGAGCGGTGCCGATATCCTGGAGGCGCACCGCGTAGCCGCCGCCTGCAAACTGATCGGACCCGTGGTGGAGCAGCCGCAATACAACCTGCTGGAGCGCTACAAGGTGGAGATCGACTACGAGCCAGTATACCGCAACGTGGGACTGGGCACCACCATCTGGAGCCCGCTGGCTTCCGGTCTGCTCACCGGCAAATACAACGAGGGCATCCCTGAGGACAGCCGCTTTGCCCTAGAAGGCTTCGACTGGCTGCGCGACCGCTTTATGATGGAAGACAAGCTGAACAAAGTGCGGCAGTATACGGCCTTCGCGCAGGAGCTGGGTGTTTCGCCTTCGGCTCTTTCCATTGCCTGGACGCTGAAGAACCCGAACGTGACCACCGCGATACTGGGAGCCACGCGCCGCGGGCAGCTGGAAGAAAACCTGAAAGCCCTCGAGGTGCTGCCCCTGCTGACCCCCGAAGCGCTGGAACGGATTGAAAGCATCATGCAAACCAAACCTGTAAACGTAATGTTCTGATGGGAAATTCTTTTCAAGGCCGCACGGCTTTTATCACCGGCGGCAGCCGGGGCATCGGCAAGGCCATTGCCCTGAGGCTGGCAGGCGAAGGCGCCAACATCGTTATTGCCGCCAAAACCGCCGAGCCGCACCCGAAGCTGGAAGGCACCATTCATACCGCTGCGGCGGAGCTGGAGGCTGCCGGCGGCCGGGCCCTCGCCCTGCAGCTCGACATCCGCGACGAGGCAGCCATTGAAAAGGCGGTGCAGCAGGCCGCGGAACACTTCGGCGGCATCGA
>DATAGL010000592.1:0-5950 GCA_036263755.1 Chitinophagaceae bacterium
AGGGCCAGTCCGGATATATACTTCCGGGCCACGCGCCGGGCATTGTTGGTGACCTCCCGCGTTTCTTCCCTTTTTGCGTCCGGCACCAGCTGCAGCAGGAACTTCCACAGGTGCGCGCGGTAATACATAAAAAGAAAGATATAAATAAGGGTCAGCAGGGCATTGGTAAAGAACCGGCCCAGGGAAGCCAGTCCCGAAGTAAGCAGGCCCGAGATCCGGCCCGGTGAGGAAGACTGCTGCTGCTGCATCATCTGTTCCTGCTTCTGCTCGGGAATGCCGAGCGTGGAGGCCATCCAGGCACGCACCTGCTGGCTTTTCTGCAGGATGTTCTGTTCGATGCGGGGCGCATCTCTGGCCATATCAGAAATCTGCCAGGCGAGCAGGGAAAAGATACCGGTAAAGAAAAGCACCAGCAGCAGCAGGGCCGCCAGTGTAGCCAGGGCCTTGTTCCAGCCGCTGCGCTCCAGCCGGCGGGCAATGGGCAGCAACAGCATCGCCAGGAAGCCTGCAAACACCAGGGGCACCAGGAAGGAACGGGCGTGATGCAACCCGAGAAAGAAGAAAAAAAGAAACAGCACCAGTTGCAGGCAACGGCTGAGCGAAAGACGGTTCATGCCGGTGTTGCTGAAAAACTTATACCAGAGCATGCGGCGGCAGGAAGACGGCGGACCGGCGGGTAACATGCCAAGCTAATCGATGTACGATGTAAGATGTACGGTTTACGGTGTACGGTGGGTTTTTCTTTCGGTTAAATTTTTCCGGAGGCCGGCGGGGTGGCGGGCGTTTTTGAAAGGCATCGCCTCTATCTCCGGAGTACCCATAAATCGTACGTCATACATCGTACACCGTACATCAATTGGCACTTTCTCTGCGGTAAGAAGCTAAAAAAGCCATGAAATCGTTTGGAGCCCTGATCCGGGACAGCAAGCCCGTGCTGGTTGACTTTTTTGCCGAATGGTGCGGGCCCTGTAAAATGATGGCACCCGTGCTGAAAGAAGCGAAGGCAGCACTGGGCGATGCCGTGACCATCGTAAAGGTGGATATTGATAAAAATCCTGAAACGGCCCGTCAGTTTGATATTCAGGGGGTGCCCACCCTCATCCTGTTCCGGGACGGCCGGCCGCTGTGGCGGCAGTCGGGTGTGGTCCCGGCACGAACCCTGGTGCAGGCCGTGCAGCAATTCGCGGCGGGCTAGCGCACCTTCAGGGCCGCGCGGAGAAAGGGCAGCGTGGGCAGGGTAGAAATGAGGCGGACTTCGGCCGGCAGCGAAGTTTCATTATCGAGGAACTGCAGCACCCGCGGGGCCGGGTTCCGCCGGAAGAGCCGGGTAAAGATCCGGTGGCCGGGAACCGAGCGTTGTGCCAGTACCGACAGCAAGACCGCATCGTAAAAATGAAAGCGCCAGGCCTCCGGGGCCAGTCCGAGCGGGCTGCCGGTGGCCAGCATGCGCCGGGTCAGGGCCGCTGCATGTTTCTGAATAAAGCGGAAGGTATAACCGCTTGAACCCTTGGTGCGGCCGCCGGCCGTTCCCAGGTGCACCACCCTCCCTTCTTCGGCCGGAAACCGGTAATCAGTCATCGGAATCACCCCGTCTTCCCGCTCACGCACCCGGTAGCGGCGGATGCCGAGCCGTTCTTCCACATATTGGCGCAGCGCCGCTTCATAGCGCTCTTCGGGCAGGGTTTGCCCGGAAAAGAGCGTGTACTCGACCAGGGCCTCTGTGGGCGAAAAAGGCAGCACGTAAAAAAAAGTAGTTCCCTCCTCCTGCACGGTGCGGAAGTCCATCAGGGTGGCTTCGGCCGGGTTGAATACAGGGTCTTCCGTTTCGAGGAACCAGCCCCGGAAATGCTGCAGCATCCAGTGCTGGCCGCGCCGGAGCGGCGGGTGTTGCGGGGGAATGCTGTTGAAAATATAATCGGCCCGGTGCCAGGTGTCCCCGGCCTGCACCCGGGCTTCGCCACCTTCATTCTTCAGTGCCTGCACCGGCTCGCGCAACCAGCGGATGTTGGACAAGCCTTCGAGCTCGGAGCGGCAGAATGCGTAAAAGTCTATGCCCCGGATCAGTTTGTAGGTATACGGGGCAATGTTGTGCTGTTCTTCATAATCTTCGCCCATCACGTACAGTTGGTTCCAGCGGTGGTAGACCACCGGCTCGAAGGGCCCTTCTTCCTTTTCCCAGAAGCACCAGGTCCGGTCGTTTTTTTCTTTCCGGTCCGGGTCGATGACCAGCACCTGCTTTCCCTCCAGCGCGCCGGCCCGCTTCAGGTGCACCAGCAGGCTCAGGCCTGCGCAGCCCGCCCCGGTGAAGATATAGTGATAGTGCTGGAGCATGGTTTAGAAATGAATGTGCAGGTGTGCGAATGTGCAGATGTGCAAATGAAGAGCGGCGGGAGCCTTTAGCTATTCTTTGATAAATAAACTTCCTTTAAAGGTTGTTTCTGATTCCGGATGCTCCTGCCCTAATTCTTCTAAGGAGTAAGGATGCACTTCTTTTCCGCTCTTCCTTTCCACCGTACATCGTACATCGTAAATCGTACACCGTACCTCACTCCGGAGCATACCGCACTTTCTTCGCACCCAGCTTTTTGTCGCGGCGCACCTTCTCCCAGTATTTCCGGTGTACGTACAGCATGCCGAAGCTTTCGCCTTCGTGCCGGTCGAGGTGCTTGTGGTGCATCTTGTGGGCCCAGCGGATGGCCCGGACGTAGGTATTGCGGCTGCGCGTGAACCATTTGAAGCGCTGGTGGATGATGACGTCGTGTACAATAAAGTAGGCAAGGCCGTAGGCCATGATGCCAAAGCCGATGGCCTGCATCCACCACACCGGTTTCCAGGTGCCGT
Source organism: Chitinophagaceae bacterium (assembly GCA_036263755.1). Classification (GTDB taxonomy): domain Bacteria; phylum Bacteroidota; class Bacteroidia; order Chitinophagales; family Chitinophagaceae; genus Flavisolibacter. The sequence continues at coordinate 2,842 of DATAGL010000592.1, forward strand.
AGCCGATGAGAAACATGCTGGGGATGGCGAAAATGACAAAGAACCAGTCGTTCTTTTCAAAAAAGCCCGGTTCTTTCTGGTGGTGATCGCGGTGCAGGTACCACAGGAATCCGTGCATCACGTATTTGTGCGTGAGCCAGGTAACGCCCTCCATTATGAGGAAGGTACCCAGCAGTACTGCGGTATAATAGATCCAGATCATTGTACCTCTTTGGGTTTGTACGCCCCCTGCCACCATTCCTGCAGCGCCGGGAACGCCAGGCGGAACCAGGTGGTGTAGCGGGCGGGGTTTTGTTGCAGGTCGTTTTCGATCGCTTCCATTTCACGGTAGCAATAATCGGCCACCTCGGACCCATCGGGTGCGACCGGCCCTTCATACTCGCCGGCAAAAACATGGTCGAACTCGTGCTCGATCAGCCCGTTTTCTACTGCGGCGTGGTAGGTGAAATGAAACAGCTTGCGCAGCGGTGTCTGAAAGCCCATCTCCTCCTGCAGGCGGCGGGCAGCGGCTTTGTCGGTTGCTTCACCGGGATAGGGATGGCTGCAGCAGGTGTTGGTCCACAGGCCGCCGCCATGGTATTTGCGCTGGGCCCGCTGCTGCAGCAGCAGCCGGCCTGCCCGGTCGAACACGAACACGCTGAAGGCGCGGTGCAGCAGGCCCTGCTGGTGCACGCTCAGCTTGTCCATCGTTCCCACGGGCTGGTCCTGTTCGTTCACTAATATGATCGGTTGCTCTTCCATGCTATATCAAACGTAAGCCATTTTTTACCCCGGCGCGCAGAACGATGAGCGCCTTGTGGTAGTTCGGTATCCGGATGCGCGTCTGCAGGATGTGCTGGGCCTGCGTGCTCTTGATTTTCCGGAAGAGGGAATAATAATACTTGTATGCAACATACACACCAAACTTCGCTTTCATGGGCAGGTTGAGGATGCCCTGGTAGGCATTGCGGAAGTCCTGCTCGATATCGCGCTCGATGGCTTCCTTGTCGCGTGCGGTAAAGCAGTGGAAATCGCAGCCGGGGAAATAAGTACGGGAAAGGCCCTGGAAGTCGGCCTGGATGTCGCGCAGGAAGTTCACTTTCTGGAAAGCGGCACCGAGCGCGCGGGCCGGGGCTTTCAGCTGGTCGAACAAGGTTTTGTTCCCTTCGCAGAAAACGTACAGGCACATCAGGCCCACCACTTCCGCCGAGCCGTAAATGTATTCCTCGTAGCCCTGCCGGTCGTACGCATTGCGCGTCAAGTCCGACTCCATGCTCCGGAAAAAGGCATTGATCAGCTCCCGGTCGATACCATAAGTGGCAACGGTCTGCTGGAACGAATGCAGCACGGGGTTCAGGGAAATACCGCGGTCGATGGCATCATCGGTCTGCTCGCGGAACTGCCGGAGCAGCGCTTCCTTATCGTGGCCGTGAAAGGTGTCCACGATCTCGTCGGCCAGGCGCACAAATCCGTAAATGTGAAAGATGGGTGCCCGCAGGTCGGCGTGCAGCAGTTTGATGGCGGAAGAAAATGAGGTGCTGTAGTTGAGCGTCACTGCACGGCTGCAGTCGGTGCTGGTTTTGTCGTAAAGCGCTACCGTCATAAGTTCTGTTTAAACGTTTTGATTAACTCGCCCGACACTACTTCCCCGCTGATGAGCGAGGGCGGAACGCCGGGACCGGGCACGGTAAACTGGCCCGTGTAGTAAAGGTTTTTCACTTTTTTGCTATGACAGGTGGGGCGGAAGATGGCGGTTTGGCTGAGGGTGTTGGCAAGACCGTAGGCATTGCCTTTGAACGAATGGTAATCGGTGGTGAAGTCGGATACGGAGAAGGTTTTCCGGTAAACGATCGCATCCCGGACCGGCTGGCCGAGGCGGGCTTCCAGGCGGTGGAGCACGCCGTCGAGGTAGCGGGCGCGCAGGGCTTCGGTATCCTGCTCCAGGCCCGAGGCGACGGGGATAAGGATCATGAGGTTTTCACCCCCTTCCGGGGCGATGGCAGGATCGGTGCGGGAGGCGGTGCTGAGGTAGAACAGCGGCGCTTCCGGCCATTGGGGACGGGTATAGATTTCGGCAGCATGCTGCCCGAACGGAACATCGAAAAACAGCGAGTGGTGCAGCACGCCTTCGAGCCGGCGGTTCAGTCCGATATAATACAGCAGGCAGGAAGGAGCCAGCACCTTGCGGTTCCAGTAGGCCTCCGAATAGCTGCGGTATTCGGCGGGCAGGAGTTTTGTTTCAGTGAAATGGTAATCGGCTCCCGAGATCACCGCATCGGGCGTATACACGCCTCCATCGGTCACCAGGGTTTTTACCCGGGCCCGGTCGATGACCAACTCACGGGCTTCCTCGCCGAAGCGGAACTCCACGCCCAGCTCTTCGGCCAGCGATTGCATCGCCTTCACGATGGCGTACATACCCCCCTCGGGGTACCAGGTACCGCCCCGGATGTCGGCGTAGTTCATCAGGCTGTAGAGCGCCGGCGTATGCTCGGGCAGGGCGCCGAGGAACAGCACCGGGAACTCCATGATCTGGCGGAGCTTCGGGTTTTTGAAATGGCGACCGATATGTTTTTTGATGGAGGTGAACACATCAAGGCGGAACATGTTGCGCAGGACCGTCCAGTCGGCAAACTCCAGCACGGACTGGCCCGGCTTGTATACAAGCTGCTCCATGCCGATGCGGTATTTCTCGGCGGCCTCTTTGAGGTAATGGTCCAGCCGGGCGGCGCTTCCGGGTTCGATGGACTCGAACAGGGCGCGGAGGGCATCATAATCGGCCGGCAGGTCGGTGTGGCCCTCCGGCCAGTACACCCGGTAGGAAGGATCCAGCCGGGTGAGGGTATAATAATCGGAGACCTTTTTTCCGAACTGTGCGAAAAACCGCTCGAACACATCGGGCATCCAGTACCAGCTGGGGCCCATGTCGAAGGCGAAACCCTCCGCTTCAAGCCGGCGGGCACGGCCACCGGCCGCGGTATGCTTTTCCACGACCGTTACTTTCCAGCCCGCCCGTGCCATGAAAGAGGCTGCCGACAGGCCGGCAAACCCTGCTCCGATTATGACTACCGATTTCCTCAACGATCAATACTTTTCTTTAAGAGTTTGCGGGCGAAGTGGATCCTGCTTT
>DATAGL010000593.1:0-7861 GCA_036263755.1 Chitinophagaceae bacterium
TTATAAAATTGTTTACCCGGTAACTGTCGGCCCATTCGCCTTCCACGGCAATAAACCGGAAGCCTTTCTCCCGGATGAGCCGCTGCGACAGGGCCGCGCGCCAGTTATAATATTCAGCCGTTCCGTGCGATGCTTCTCCCAGCAAAACGACGCGGGCATCACCGATGGCCCGGATCAGTGTGTCCAGGTCGGAAAGAGCGCGCAGCGGGTGGCTGGGCAACTGCAGGCGCGCCGTATCGGCTGCCGCCAGGGCGCCGTCGGCCCGCTGCCGCGCCCGGCAGGAAACCAGAGCGAAAAAAAGTAGGACGATCCAGCCACACAGGGGCATAAACTTTTTCATAAGCACAACCTCCGGTGAAACCACTCAAAGGACAGGCCGGAAGAAATGGATGAGGAGTTTAAAGTTTGAGGTTTGGAGTTTGGCGTTGGGATTACCGGATTTATGATTTCGCGCCGGGCTAAGGAGAAAAGGAGCAATAGAGGTTTTCCCCGCATAGTTATTTCCACTGCTGTGCGCGAACCAAAATCCTTTAATCCTAATCGTGTGCATCCCTAACCCATCGTGTGAATCCGTGGTTATTTGGTTAGTGGTATGAAAATGGTACGGAAGAAGAAAAACGAACGAATATGGATGTGATCATTCAATCGCTGGGATTTAAAGCAGGCGAATCGCTGGAAAGTTATGTTCGGGAAAAGCTGGACAAGCTGTCGCCGAGCGAGCACATCGTGCGGGCTAACGTGATCCTGTTTCTGGGCCCCGACCGGGCTACTCCCAATACCTATTGCGAAATCCGGCTCGAAGTGCCGGGGAACGACCTCTTCGTAAAAGAAGTGGATGCAGAGTTTGAGCAGGCAGTGGACCAGGCCGTCAATAAGCTGCAGGGCATGCTGCGCAAGGCAAAGGAAAAGCTGGTGGACCGCCGGCACGGTGCCGCCTGACCGGGAAGCAGTCTCCATAAAAGGGGAATGACCGCAGTAACAGCATAACCCCGGCTGCTTTTTCACGATACAGCATGAGCCAATATATAAAGAGCCCCGCAAAGGGGCTCTTTTCCTGCTACAGCAGGCCGGGCCGTTTGGCTCCGGCAGATGAGGCGGCCCTATTGAAGCAGCCACAGCACTCCGATCAGGGTAAGCAGGAAAAGCAGGGTGTTGTAGAGGTCTTTACCGAAGTCCCGGACAAGGGGCTTTTGTTTCAGCACAGCGCGTTTTTGTTTCATAGCGTACGATTAGGGGTGATGTAAGAATCACAGGTTACTGGATGCTATGATTTTTCAGGATTGGAAGGATCGACAGGTGCGTGAAAGAAAGGGGGCGGGCGGCAGTGGCGGACAAACGGCCCGGGTTTTTCGGCAGGATGAGGGCGGTGGAGCTGTAAAACTAGTCCGGCCTTCCCATAACTGCAAGCGTTCCGCCTCTTTGAATATCCACAGAGGGCGCGCCTTCTTTTTCAGGGCATTAGCCTAAAACTCCTTTCATTTTTCCACAGTACCTTCGGCCCCTTCTCCCGCCAGCTGTCAATTTGACAAGGTTTTTCTTTTTGGAACAGGCATTGATGGGAGGGGACGAACCATTTTTCCAATCGTTAATTCAACCATATGGTGCACGAAAAAGGCAGTATCTCCATACATACGGAGAATATCTTTCCCATCATCAAGAAGTTCCTTTACTCTGATAACGAGATCTTCCTGCGCGAGCTTGTATCCAATGCCGTGGATGCCACCCAGAAGATCAAACGTCTTTCCTCCCTTGGCCAGTACAGCGGCGAGCTGGGCGAACTGCGGGTGGAGGTTTCCGTAGACAAGGAGGCGAAGACCATCACGATCTCCGACAGCGGCATCGGCATGACGTCCGAAGAGATCAAAAAGTACATCAACCAGATCGCTTTCTCCGGAGCTACGGAATTCATGGAGAAATTCAAGGAAGCCAAGGATGCCAACGAGATCATCGGCCGCTTCGGCCTGGGCTTCTATTCGGCATTCATGGTGGCGGATAAGGTGGAGATCCAGACCCGCTCCTGGCAGTCCGACGCCGAGCCCGCGCACTGGGTGTGCGACGGCAGTACCGAATTCGAGATCACCGAAGGCAGCCGCACCGAACGGGGTACCGACGTGATCCTCCATGTAAATGCCGAAGGCGAGGAATTCCTGGAGAAGCACCGCCTCGAAGAGATCCTGCGCAAGTACGGCCAGTTCCTGCCCGTGCCCGTGCAGTTCGGCACCCGCACCGAGGAAGTGCCGGACGGGGAGGACGAGAACGGGGAGCCGAAGTACCGCAGCGAAGAAGTGCCCAACATCATCAACAACACGGTGCCCGTCTGGACAAAGTCGCCTTCCGACCTGAAAGACGAAGATTACCTGTCCTTTTACAAAGAGCTGTATCCCTATTCCGAGGACCCGCTGTTCTGGATTCACCTGAACGTGGACTATCCCTTCAACCTGACCGGCGTGCTTTATTTCCCGCGTCTCAAGAATGACTTCGAGCTGCAGCGCAACAAGATCAAGCTGTTCTCCCGCCAGGTGTTCATTACCGACGAAGTAAAGGACATCGTGCCCGAGTTCCTCATGCTGCTGCACGGTGTGATCGATTCGCCCGACATTCCGCTGAACGTATCGCGCTCGTTCCTGCAGGCCGACAGCAACGTCAAAAAGATCAACTCCTACATCACGCGCAAAGTGGCCGACAAGCTGGGTGAACTGTTCCGCGCCGACCGCAAAGGTTTCGAGGAGAAATGGAGCGACATCGGCCTGTTTGTAAAATACGGCATGCTCTCGGACGAGAAGTTCCATGAAAAAGGAAAGGACTTTGCCCTGCTGAAGAACGTGAAAAGCGAGCACTATACCCTGGAAGAATACCGGGAGAAAGTAAAAGACCTGCAAACCGACAAGGATGATTCCGTAGTGTTCCTGTACACCACCGATGCGAACCGGCAGGATGCCTTTATCCAGACAGCGGCCGCCCGCAGCTACGACACCCTGCTGATGGATTCACCCATCGACCCGCACTTCATCTCCCATCTTGAACGCAAGCTGGAAAAAACACACCTGAAGCGCGTGGATGCCGACGTGATCGACAAGCTCATTCCGAAGGCCGAAACACTGAGCCATGCCCTTACGGAAGAGCAGACCAGCAAGGTAAAAGAAGTATTTACCCAGGCTGTCAGCAACCGGCCCGGTATGAAGGTGGAGGTGGAAGCACTGAGCCCCGACGAGCTGCCGGTTACCATCACCATGGACGAGTTCATGCGCCGGATGAAAGACATGGCCCGCACCGGCGGCGGCATGGGCTTTTACGGCTCGCTGCCCGATAATTACAAGGTGGCCGTCAACGGCAACCACAAGCTTGTACAGCGCGTGCTCCAGGCCGAAGGCGAACAGCAGGTGCAGCTGGCCCGCCAGGCCGTGGACCTTGCGCTGCTCTCGCAAGGCATGCTCACCGGCGCAGACCTTACGGAGTTTGTGAAGCGCAGCGTGAATATGATTTGATCCTGGCAGTGGATCGTTAACTGATCAGTTCAGGAAGGCCGCTGGAACCCAGCGGCCTTTCCGTTTTCCGGCTTTCTACCGCTTTGATAAGGTAACAGGGGGCCGGAGTATCCTTCCTTTGTACGTTCAGTGCTGTTTCTGTCGTGCCGGATTCGTTCCATCTCCGCAATATCCCACCCACATGCCTTTTTGATCCGGATCATTCCCGAATGAAAGCCGGAGGATGTATGAATCGGGCGGAAGAGCATGGCATCATCAGTGCTTTATCAACCGGTCAACTTATCAACTACTCACTACCTGCCCTTACCTTTGAAAAAACGAACTGCTTATGTTGCGCATGATCCTGCCTGCCCTGGTTTCCTGCTGGGCGGCCACTGCTGTCGCCCAGGAAATTACGGCTACCGGTCCCACCGCCCGCTGGCAGATGGTGGGCACCCACCCGAGAGGGCTTACCTATCAGACCGGCATCCAGACGCTCCGGGAAGAAGTGCTGTACTGGTCGGAATCGGAAGCCCTGTTCCCGGTGCGGCTCCCGAAAAATGAGCAGGGCATCCTCAAGCTGAAAAGCGACGGAACGGAAGCCTGGACCTCCGTTGTGCCGGGCGCCATCCTTGGCTTTTGCCGGCTTGATGCTTCCGTACTGGTGGTGTATACCGATGACGACCTGCGGAATGCCAATAACCCGATGCGCAATGTAAAGCTGCTGCAGCTGGATCCCGCAACCGGCAAGGAGCTGCGCAACCATACGCTCTCCTTCCCCGATGCCCGCCGCACGGTGATCAACCTGTTGAAAGATCCCGCAGGGGCATTCAGGGGCCTTGCCGTGTATATCAATCCGAATGGAAACAACGCTTCAGGCCCGGGCCAGGGCGGCCGGTTCGAGGTCTATCGCTTCTCACCGGCTCTGGAAGTGACGAAGGAAACGTCCATCCCGCTTTCAGGTAGCGCCTTTTATTTCCCGTGGATGGAACAGACGGCAGACGGATCGTACTATCTGCTGTCGGCAACGGATTCCGATTTAATCATGGAACGGTATACACCCGGAGGGTCGGGTGCTCCGGCCCGTCTTTCATTGCCTCATCGGGCCAGGAACAAGGAAGGGCTGGGGGTTATGTGCGCCGCACATCCTACGAAGCCCATGCTGCTGGTCAGCGTCTCCCATAAGAACCCCTCGCGCGAAATGATCGTTTTGCAATACGACTGGCAGCACGGCGCAGTGGCCGGCGCGCAGGAAACAGTGGATGCCGGCTACGGGAACCGCCTGAGGTCAACGGCTATTCTTTCCGATGACAAAAAACCGGAGCTGGGCCGGTGGGAGCTTTCTGCCACCGCGGTCAAAGCCCTGTTGTTTTACGGGGACCGGCCCGTGGTGATCAAGGAGTCGGTGGGCTATACCACCGCACCGATTGGCCGGTCGTATATCAACTATTCCGGATCCACGGTGATTACGCTATACGAGCCGGGATTGACCGGCGGGCGGCATTTCCTGTTCAACCGCTGGCATGAGGGCATCCCCGGTAGGGGTGTCAGCCAGGGCATTCATTTGTCCGGCAACCGGCTGCGCCTGATCGGGAACGATGGTTCCGCCTCCTATGGATACCTGTTCGGACAGCTGAACCTGGAAAAAGGGGAGTGGGAGGTGGCCCGCCTCGTTCAGGAAGGAGGCAGGCCTGAAAAATCCGGGGCGCCGATCGAGCCGGGCGCCACTCTTTGGTTCCCTTCGGTATTCCTCCTCCACCAGATGAGTTCCATGTCCGGCCACGTCACCCGGCTGCACCTGGTCCGCTATCCTTAGATCTTCCCGGCATTGACTGATCTTTTCAGGAAGGAAGCCGCAGGGCTTCCTTTTATGGTTTCAACGGTTACCTTTGGCCAAACTACCTGTTTATGTACCGAAAACTGCTTGTTACCGCCGCGGTGGTGACTGCCTTTATCCGCGTTCCGGCGCAGCAAATGAATCCGATCGGCGCCGAGTCGCAATGGAAAATGATCGGAGCACACTGCAATGATCCCCTTCGCTACGAATCTAATTTTTTTGACCGCAGGCAGGATGTGCTGTACTGGTCGGAAAACGAAGCAGTGATTCCCGTCCAGTTTGAAACCCGCAGCCAGGGCCTGGTTAAGGTCGACAACAAAGCCCGGCAGCTTTGGGAATACCGTGTTTCCGGCAGAATCTTGGGAATGGCGCGCATGGGGGGTCAGATCCTGGTGCTGCACAGCCTGGACAACCTGAAAGATGTAACCGATTTTGTGAAAACGGTGACTGCCGTCCTGGTGGACCCGGGAACAGGCAGGAAAGTAAAAGAGGCGGATATACTGAAATTCAACGGCGATTCTTTCCACGAACTGGTACTGCATAAGGATGATCAGGGTAATTTCCAGAACCTGCTCGTACGCCAGAGTGCCTGGGAGGGCGGACGTATGAAGATGACACGGCAAGTGGACCAGACCAACCGGGTCGACGTGTATGCGCTCAGCGCCGGGCTGGTGGCCGAAAAGAAAAAAACCATCGCCGGCCCGGCAGATGAAGGCATCCTGGTGCATTCGGGCGTGGCGCCAAACGGAAGCCTCCTGTTGTTCTGGGCCGGAAAAGAGGATTTTATCCTGGAGCAGCATAAGGCAGACGGCAAAATGAGTCGCATTACCCAGCCGCTGGATTGGAGCGATAAACTTCAGCCGGTGGTGCGCCTGGGGTTTCATCCGGCACAGCCTTCCCGCGTGCTTGCCGGCCTGACCTACGAGAAAAAGGACCGGAAGCTCCGGGTGCTCCTGTATGATCTGGAAACCGGAAAAGTAAAGACCACCGAAGAGGTGATGGACCGCGCCTACCGGAAGGAAATGGAAGCCACTGCCCTGGCGCCCGGTAACCGGAGAGCTGAGCTGGAAAAGAACCGCTATACCGAATCCCGTGTGGCCGAGGTGTTTTTTTACGGCGACCAGCCGGTGGTGGTCAAAGAATCGAAAGGCACGATCACCAATCCCACGAGCGGCTCCGTACGGCACTATGCCGGTGAAATCATGATTTCAGCCTACAATGCCGAACTGGCCGCTCCCCGGCACTACCTGTTTCCCAAATGGCACGAAACGTTCGCCGGTGGGAACGCTTCTCATGGCTTCCACCTGTTCGGCGATCAGATGCACCTGGTGGCCAATGATTTTGCTGCCATAGCCACTTATGGTTTCCGCTATGCTGTGCTGGACCTGAAGGCAGGGCAATGGAAATCGATGGAATTTATCAGGGAAGGTACCCGCCAGGCGCGTTCCGACAATCCCATAGAGGCCGGGGCTACGCTCTGGTTTCCTACAGGGGCCGTTCTGCATATGATGAAAAAGCGGATGATGGACCGGGATGTAACCACCTTCCTGCGACTGGTTACGCTGCCCTGATTTTAACGGGTTCCACACGCCATACAGTCTGGCCGGGATGGGGAATCAGGGATAGGGTATTGGGAGGGAAGTTGATGCGTTGACCCATTGAATAGCAGAAAAATGGACACAGCCAGCATACCGGAAAAATGCATCAGATGCTGCCCTTTCCACCATTCAACCGATCAACAACCCGGTACCTGATTCCCCATTCCAACAACTTACTTCCCATTCCATCACAGCGCTCCTTCCAGTTTGATCACGAACAAACCGGCCGGCAGGTCGCCGGGCTGCAGCTTAGACAGGTCGATGATATAATCGGAACCGGACAGTTTTCCGGTCACCGGCTTTTTTCCGCCCAGCACGGAAAGGCGGGTGCCGGCAGCAGGCCGGAAGCCCCGCAGGGTTACCTGGGGCGTGTAGGCCGGCAGGATGCAATACAGGTCCTTGCCTTTACGGGTATAGAACTGCTGTATGTATGCAGAGTCCTTCTTCGGCCGGGTCAGGGCGCTGATGTCATAGCCCGCCATGTACGATTCTCCCTTCTTTGCCGGCTGCGGGCCCGCACTCCACTGGTAGGGCTGCTTCCAGGCCGTGGTGCCATAGATAGCCTCACCGTTCACGGCCAGCCAGGAACCCATGTCGGTCAGTCGCTGCTGCATGATAACGGGAATACGCCCGTCGGCCGTAGGACCGATGTCCAGCAGCAGGTTGCCGCCCCGGGCCACCACATCCACCAGAATAAGCAGTAAATCCCGGCTTTCTTTGTAATCGGCCAGGTGCTCGTTGCGGTTATAACCGTAGGAGTGCCCGATGCCGCGGCTTTCCTCCCAGGTAACGGAAGCATCCATGCCGCTTCCGTATTCGGAGGTGGTATAGGTAGATGCTGTGTTCTTTCCCCTCGTGTTGCCGCCCCACCGGTCGTTGACCACTACTTCGCCGGCTACGGGCGATTGGTTGTAAAGCCAGGCCAGCAGCTCGGCACTGCGCCAGGCCGTATCGCTGAGGTC
>DATAGL010000594.1:0-4767 GCA_036263755.1 Chitinophagaceae bacterium
TGGCAAAGAGGAACTGAAACTGGCCGGGTGCGGGGGAAACGATCCGGTTGCCGGGCAGTAAGGCGGAAAGATCGTCGGGCAGCATGCCCAAGGTGAATTCGGTGTAGAACGGGTTATCCTTTACGGCGGAAATAGCGGAATACGCCTGGCCGCCAAAGTGGAAACTTATGGTAAAGATTCTTGCCATCAGCACGATTTTGAGGATAGGGGGAACGGTTCTTCTTTTCTCCCGGCGTAGGAGTCATACACGGTATTTAAAGTTACAAAAGTTTTCCACCGACGGAATCGTAAAAGCCCGATCCGCACCGGGTAAAAGCACGCGATTTTACCCGGGCTGAATGCCTGCCAGGAACTCCCCCATAATGTAATCCACCACACCCGTAAAGTTGCCCGACTGCTCATAGGCCCGCAGCTGCCGGTCGGCACCGGTGCCCATTTCCATCATCTTGTGGATATAGTTGAGGCGGTGGCGAGAGCCCAGTTCATCCACCACATCATCCACGAAGTCGAGCAGTTCATAAATGAGTACACGGGTATTCGTTTCCTCTTCCTTGCCGAAGTCGATCAGGAACCCGTCGATCCCGTACCGGCTGGCCCTCCACTTGTTCTCGTTGATCAGGGCACGCGAATACTGGATGAAGTTCAGGTTCTTCGACCGCAGCTTGTAAATCTTGACGCAGATAGCCTGGAACAGTGCCGCCAGGGCGATGGTCTCGTCCACGGTCAGGGGCACGTCGCAGATGCGGAATTCCACGGTATTGAAGAAGGGATGCACCCGGAGGTCCCACCAGATCTTCTTCGCATTGTCGATGCAGTTGGTCTTCATCAACAGCTTCACATAGTTGTCGTACGCTTCGATGCTTTCAAAGCTCTCGGGTATGCCCGTGCGGGGAAACTTGTCGAATACTTTTGTCCGGAAGGATTTATAGCCGGTTTTCCGGCCTTCCCAGAAAGGGGAGTTGGTGCTCAGCGCAAAAGCGTGGGGCAGAAAATACCGGGTGGAATTGGCAATATGGTTGGCCAGTTCCCGGTTTTCCATACCGACATGAACGTGCAGTCCGAAGATCAGGTTGGAGCGGGCGGCTTCCTGCAGCTCGTTCACGATCTCATTGTAGCGGGCATGCTCGGTGATCAGCTGGCTTTGCCAGTGGCTGAAGGGGTGGGTGCCGGCCGCCCCCATGGAAAAGCCCAGGTTGCCGGCAATGCCGGCAATGGTGCGGCGCAGCGTGGAGATGTCTTCCCAGGCCTCATCTACGTTGGCGCAGATATCGGTGCCCACTTCCACCACGGCCTGGTGCATCTCCGCTTTTACCTTGTCGCGGATGATTTTCTGGCCTTCCTGAACGATGCGTTGCTGGTGGCTTTTCAGCTCCCGGGTTTCCGGGTCCAGGACCATGTATTCTTCTTCTACGCCAAGGGTAAAATGCTTGTAACTGAGGTTCGCCATTCGATGGTTTTACGGTTGATGTCAGGCCAGGGGTTGTTGGTGGATGCTGCGGCGCACGAACTCGCCCCAGGTAAGGTTGTCTCCCTGCTCCCGGTGGCTCAGGGCGCGCTCGATGGCATAGCTGGCTGCGGTTTCCACCACCCATTCAAAGTTTTCCGGCCCTACGCTGGTTTGTTCGGCATCGGGCGCAGGGTTGCAGAAATCAATGGCATAGGGTACTCCGTCGCGTACGGCCAGTTCCACCGTATTGAAGTCGTAGCCCAGGTATTCGTTGATCCGCAGAACGATGTCCTCCATTTGCTTCAGCCGCTCGGGGCCGGGAGCAAAATCGGCGGAGTAGCGCAGGTGGTGCGGGTTGCGCGGCTCGTAGGCCATCACGCGCACATATTTCCGGCCGATGCAGTAGCACCGGTAGTATTCTTCAAACACGATTTCTTCCTGCAGCATCATGACCAGCTGCCCCGTTTCGGAATGCTTCTGGTAAAACTCATCGCGGTTTTCGAGGCGGTACACGTTCTTCCATCCGCCGCCGGCAAAGGGCTTCATGTAAGCCGGAAAGCCCACGTACTTGAAAATGGTTTCCCAGTCGAGCGGGTAGGCCAGGTTGGTGAACGACTCATGCGCCGTGTCGGCAGGCAGATCGAAGGAAGGAAGAATGGCAGTTTTGGGAACCGGTATGCCGATGCGGGTCATCAGGCAGTTGTTGAAAAACTTCTCGTCGGCGCTCCACCAGAAAGGATTGTTGATGACGGCGGTGCCCAGCAGCGCCGCATTCTTCAGCCAGGTGCGAAAAAACGGCACATCCTGCGAAATCCGGTCAATGATCACCGCATAGCCGGAGGGCTCGCCCTGGATCGCTTTATCGATCCGTACCGGCTCCGCGCTGATATCGGTGATGCCCTTGCTGTTGATCCTTTCTATGATGGCCATGGGAAAGCTCCGTTCCTGGCCGAATAAAACGCCGATCTTTTTCATATGATGTGTTTGTTCAATGCTGCAAAAACCGTACACTTTAAAGTAAGCCAAAAATCCGTTGCCAAAAAAATTATTGAAAGGCAGGGATGAACAGGGATTATTTTTGGGCGATGAGTACTTCGCTTTCCGGTATTTCGGTCCAGGCCTATACGTTGCCCTCGGCTTTCCTGGGCCGGGAGGTGACCGTGGACCTGTACCGCCCGGCGGTCCTCGGCCGGGAAAGCAATCCGCTGCTCCTGCTGGTCAACGACGGGCAGGACCTGCCGAAGATGCCCTTTGCCCCTCTTTTTGCGGAAGTGGTGGGGCGCGGTGCTTCCCTGGTGGTGGCAGGTATTCATTGCGGTACCGAAAGGCTGTCGGAATACGGAACGGCCGGCGTGCCCGATTATGAAGGCCGGGGCTCGGGTGCCGGCCGCTACCAGCAGTTTTTGTGCGAAGAGCTCCTGCCCGCACTGCACCGGTGGTGCGCCGTTGCCGCTTTCCGGCGCTGTGCGGTGGCGGGTTTTTCCCTGGGCGGATTGAGTGCACTGGATACCGTGTGGGAACACCCCGAACTTTTCTCAGCGGCCGGGGTGTTCTCCGGGTCGCTCTGGTGGCGCCGCAGGGCCCTCGACCAGGGATACGATGAGGAGCAGGACCGCATTATGCACGGGAAAATCCGCAGCGGGCAGTACCAGCCGGGGCTTTCCTTTTATTTCACTACCGGCTCCCTGGATGAAACGGCTGACCGCAACGGCAATGGGATAATCGACAGCATCGACGACACCCTGGCCCTGATGGCCCGCCTCACCGAAAAAGGCTACTCCGCCGAGCACGACATCCGCTACCTCAATTACGAAGACGGCCGGCATGACGTGGCGACATGGGGGAGAGCGATGCCGGGGTTTTTGGAGTGGCTGGTGGAAAAGGGAAGGAATATCGAACCGATGAACAAGGAATGAAGAAAGACGAAGGCTTCGCTTTCACCTATATCAGCAGATTTTCCATTCAAGCATTTTAGGACGCAGATGAACCCTTCTTCCTTCTTCATTCCTTGTTCGTCTGTTCATCTGTTCATCATTCTGTAATATAAAAGGTAAAGCCACCCATCGGGTGGCTTTACCTTTTATATTCCAGCGGGTTTATCTCACTAAAAAATATACCGCAGACCCAGTTGCATGCCCCAGGTGCTGGCGGTACCGAGGGTGCGCTGGAAGGGCTGGGTGGGCAGCTGTCCGCCTACCTGCGTCATGCGGAAGGTGGGCTGGCCGGCTGCGTTCACGCCGGCGGGTACCAGAGGGTTGTTGATGATGGTCTGGTTGCGGATGCCCCAGTTGCTGCTGATCAGGTTGGCGAAGTTGGTTACGTCCAGGCTCACCTGCAGGCTGTGCTTGCGGCCGGCAAACGTTCCGGAAATGTCCTGCAGCACCCGGAGGTCGAGGCGGTTGTACCAGGGCAGGAAGGCTGCGTTGCGCTCGGCATACTGGCCTTTGTGGTCGCGCAGGTACGGAGTGTTCTCGACAAACCGGAAGAACGCCTCGCGCTGCTGTTCGGCCGTGTAGGCGTTCAGTCCCGACTGGGCGTTGGCCGACTGGTTTACGAAGATGATCTCCGAAGCATCCTTGGGGATGTACAGCAGGTCGGTGGTGTTGTTACCGTCGTTGTTCAGGTCGCCGTTGTACACGTAGCTGTAGTTGCCCTGGGCCGCACCTTCATAGAACAGGGAAATGGTGGTGGCGAAGCGCTGCAGCCATTCCAGGCGGTAGGAAACGTTACCTACGATGCGGTGCGGAACGGCGTAGTTGCTGTAGGAAAGCTCCAGGTCGTTCTGCGTGCCCACGGTGGGGTTGGAGTTCCAGACCGAAGAGGCCTGATTGCCCGGGTTGGCCGTTACTTCCTGGGCGAAGCTGTAGGTATAGGCCAGCGAGCCGTAGAAGCCGCGGCTGAAGTTTTTGGTCAGCTGGGCCGTGAACTGGAAGGCATTACCCAGGTCGGTGTTCTCCAGCACTACGGCGCTGGTCACGTTGGAATAATACCTCCGGGAAGCCGAGTTGCGGTAGCGGGGACGGTCATCCACGCCGGTGAACACGGAGTCCGGGTTCCGCTGGTTCGCATTGCGCATGCTTACGGAATTCAGGTCGTTGGAGTACAGGGCTTCCAGGGTAACGGTCCAGTTGTTTCCGAGGCGCTTGTCCAGGGCCAGGTTTGTTCTCCACACCTGGGGGAATTTGAAGTCGGGATCTGCCAGCACGATATTGCTCGGAACGGCGGTACCGGCCACTTTCGGGAACGAGTCGCGGTAAGCGTCGGGGTTGGAGTTGAACTTATAGTTCTGCAGGCGGGCCGGGTCGGTCACGCTGGCGCCG
>DATAGL010000595.1:0-2662 GCA_036263755.1 Chitinophagaceae bacterium
TCATTCCAGAACCTCCTTGCTGTTTGCCTATGACCGTTTTACCGCAGCTGCTGCAGGCAAAGATCGTTGCCATCATCCGGGGCGTACGTCCCGATGCCGTACTGCCCGTGGCCGAAGCCCTGTACCGGGGCGGCATCCGGGCCCTTGAGCTCACGCTGAATTCCGAAAGGGCGCTGGAAGTGCTCCGTGCCCTGTCGGACCGGATGGGCGACCGCCTGCTGGTGGGCGCCGGTACGGTGCTGGATGCGGCCGCCGCTTCCGATGCCCTGGATGCCGGGGCGCAGTTTATCATTGCGCCTTCGGTGGATGCGGAAACGATCCGCCTGACCCGGGAGCGGGGGGCGGTCTCCATCCCCGGTGCGTACACGCCTACCGAAATTCTTACCGCCTGGCGGGCCGGCGCTGACCTCATTAAGGTGTTCCCGGCCTCCAGCCCGCAGTACCTCCGCGACCTCGCAGGCCCGCTCGGCCATATACCGATGATGCCTACCGGCGGGGTCACGCTGGAGAACATCGGCGCATTCCGGCAGGCGGGCGCCGTGGCCTTTGGCGTGGGCAGCGCCCTGGTGGATACAAAAAAGGAAATGACTTCTGAAGCACTTGATGACCTGACCCGGAAGGCTGCCCGGTTCGTGGCGGCCGTTCACCCGGAAGGGACACCGGCGGAACACTCTTAACCGATTTATTATCCATGGACCAACCGAACCTGCATCCGGACTCCCTTTTTCTGAGCGGTGACTGGGGCACCTCTTCCTTACGGCTACGCCTGGTCGAAAAAGGGACGCTGCGCGTCCTGGGTGCAACGGCTTCCCCGGAGGGCAGTGCCGTTGTTCACCGGCAGTGGAAGGAAGCCGGTTCGGACCGCCTCGCTTTTTACCATTCGGTGCTGCGCCGGCACCTGGAGTCCATTGAAAAGGCCGTGGGCCGGGCGCTGGCCCATTTGCCCCTCGTGCTTTCCGGGATGGCTTCTTCCTCTGTCGGAATGAAGGAGCTGCCCTACCGCCCGCTGCCCGTTCCGGCCGGAGCGGCCGGCCTGTTATCCGAATGGCTGCCGGCCACACCTGCATTTCCGCATCCCGTGCTGCTGGTCTCCGGGCTGCGCACGGAAACCGATGTGCTGCGGGGCGAGGAAACCCAGCTGGCCGGGTGCCTGCCGGAAGAGGGGCCGCTGTCCGGACTTTTCCTGTTCCCGGGCACCCATTCAAAGCACGTGACCGCCGAAGGCGGAATCCTTACCCGATTTGCCACCTTTATGACCGGCGAGTTCTTCCAACTCCTGTCGGGGGCCAGCCTGCTGGCCGGAAGCGTGGCGCCGGGTCAACGGCTGGAGGAGGGGACCAACCGGGCGGCCTTTACCTGCGGCGTGCAGGAGGGGCACCGCAGCCCGCTGCTGCAGGCAGGCTTCCGGGTGCGGACCAACGACCTGTTCGGGCGCTTTTCCAAAGAGGAGAATTTCTGGTACCTCAGCGGCCTGCTGATCGGCAATGAGCTGGCGGCCCTGCCGGCGGGAAACGGAGTGCCGGTTACCCTGGTCGCCGGCGGAACGCTGGCAGCGGCCTATGCTTCCGCCTGTACTGCACTGGATATACAGTTCCGGGCGGTGGATGCGGATGCGGCCCTGCTGCGGGCCCATGCGCTGCTCCTGCAGACCGCTGCGCCTCCTTCCTGAGCCGGCTGTGCGGACCGGTGGCCGAAGGGATGCCTATCTTTGGTACCGGCAATGCACCGGTGCCTTTTTGCAGGAAGGATCTTCATTTGCCCTAAAACCCATTTATGCTGGAACGAAAGGTATACCGCATGCCCAAAGCCGGTTCGCTGCACCGCCTGGCGCTGCAGGAAGAGCGGCTGGAGGCCCCGGCGCCCGGGGAAGTGTGCGTGCAGGTGCGGGCCATCGGGCTCAATTTTGCCGACATCTTTGCCATGCAGGGATTGTACAGCGCTACCCCGTCCGGGTCCTTTATCCCGGGCCTGGAG
Source organism: Chitinophagaceae bacterium (assembly GCA_036263755.1). Taxonomy (GTDB): domain Bacteria; phylum Bacteroidota; class Bacteroidia; order Chitinophagales; family Chitinophagaceae; genus Flavisolibacter. The sequence continues at coordinate 1,975 of DATAGL010000595.1, forward strand.
TTTTCCGGCGAGGTGCTGGCCACCGGTACAGGCGTTACCGGCTGGAAAAGGGGCGACCGCGTGATGGGCGTCACCCGGTTTGGCGGCTATGTATCCGGCATTAACATCGATCACCGGTATATCATTCCGTTGCCGGACGGCTGGAGCTTCGAGGAAGGGGCCGGTTTCCTCGTACAGGGACTGACCGCCTATTACGCGCTGACTGCGCTGGGCAACCTGCGCGAACGAGCCACTGTGCTCATTCACAGCGCAGCCGGCGGCGTAGGCCTGATGGCCAACCGCATCTGCAAGCGGCTCGGGGCGTTCACCATCGGTACGGTCGGGCAGCCAGCCAAGGCAGACTTTCTACAGAAGAAGGAGGGTTACGACCGGGTGATCGTGCGGGACCGCGACTTTCCGCGGAAGCTGCAGGAAGCGCTCGGCGGCCGGTCGCTGGAAATCGTAATGGAATGCATTGGCGGAACCATCCTGCGGCAAAGCTGGGAAGCTATGGCGCCCATGGGGCGTATGATCGCGTACGGCAGCGCTTCCTTTACTTCGCACGGCAACCGCCCGAACTACCTGAAGCTGTACTGGAAGTTCCTGCGCCGCCCGAAAATCGACCCCCTGCGCCTGCCCTCGCAGAACAAATCGCTGATGGGGTTCAACCTGATTTTTCTCTACGAGCATACGGAGCTCATGCACACGT
>DATAGL010000596.1:0-4822 GCA_036263755.1 Chitinophagaceae bacterium
GGCGATTTCGTGGGCGTGAAAGGATTCGTGTTCAAAACAAAGCTGGGCGAGATCTCCGTGCATGTGCAGGAGCTGACCTTCCTGGCCAAATCGCTGCGGCCCCTGCCCATCGTCAAGGAAGCCGACGGCGTGGTGTACGATGCCGTTTCGGACCCCGAGTTCAAGTACCGGCAGCGCTATGCCGACCTGGTGATCAACCCGGCCGTAAAGGAAACCTTCCTCAAGCGCACAAAGCTGATCAACTCTATCCGCAACTTCCTGAACAACCATGGTGCCCTGGAAGTGGATACGCCCGTGCTACAAAGCATTCCCGGCGGTGCGGCCGCGCGTCCTTTCATCACGCACCACAATGCGCTCGACATCCCGCTGTACCTGCGCATTGCCAACGAGCTGTACCTGAAGCGCCTCATCGTAGGCGGCTTCGACTGGGTGTATGAGTTCAGCCGCAACTTCCGCAACGAAGGCATGGACCGTACCCACAACCCCGAGTTCACGATCCTCGAATTCTATACGGCCTACAAGGATTACCTCTGGATGATGGAAACCACCGAGCAGCTGCTCGAAAAGGCGGCCATCGACGTAACCGGCGGCACCGACGTACCGGTCGGCAACAACACCATTTCGTTCCGGGCGCCCTTCCAGCGTGTGTCGATCTACGATGCCATCAAAGAGCACACGGGCCGCGATGTGAGCGAATTGGATGAAGCCGGCCTGCGCGCCGTTTGCCGCGAGCTGCACATCGAAGCCGATGAAAGCATGGGCAAGGGCAAGCTGATCGACGCCATCTTCGGCGAACGGTGTGAGAAGCATTACATACAACCCACCTTCATCATCGACTACCCCGTGGAGATGAGCCCCCTCACGAAGAAGCACCGCAGCAAGCCGGGCCTCGTGGAGCGATTCGAGCTGATGATCAACGGCAAGGAGATCGCCAATGCCTACAGCGAGCTGAATGATCCGGTAGACCAGCGCGAGCGCTTCGAAGAACAGGTGCGCCTGATGGAACGTGGCGACGAAGAGGCCATGTTTATCGACTACGACTTCCTCCGCGCCCTCGAGTACGGCATGCCGCCCACCGCCGGCATCGGCTTCGGCATCGACCGCCTCTGCATGCTGCTCACCAACCAGCCCTCCATCCAGGACGTGCTGCTGTTCCCGCAGATGCGCCCGGAGCGCGGCTTTGAAGGAGTTGTGGAAGTAAAGGTAGAGGAATAGAATTTCAAAACCCGAATTATACAGGAGCCACCTCATTGCAGGTGGCTTTTTTTATGCAGAAAGGCAACCTGTCATTTCCAGCCTTACTGGAAGAGCGGGTAAATCATCGTCCGTCCCTGTAAATAATGGCGAGTGCGATGAGTCCACAGCCTGCCAGTATCAAGAAACCTTCAAGATGATTTCCGCCACCGTATACAAGCAATAAGAAAGTAGAAAAAATAGATATCAAGGAAAGAATAACGACGAATCGGCGCATGGACAGGCTGCATTTAGTTTTGGAAACGGCAAGATCAGAAAAAAACTTACCCGGAACAAGTCGTACCCCTTTCCATTCACCGAAAAGATTTTTACTGTTGCAGCGGGCGGCTTCTAGCCGGCCGTTTCACTTTTCGCGGTGGTAAAGAACCAATGAAAACAATCCTGTGGCAAAAAGCAAGGTTCCGATGAGCAGTAGTTCCATGCCTCCTTTTGCAATGGGGTTATTTGCGCGTTCCCAACCCTTGAGCAGAACGAACAGCCCGAAAAGCAGAGCGAGAAGGGATGCGGCTGTTATGCATAAAGGTAGGATTCGGGTTCTCATGCTTTGTTGGTTTTGGTGTTTGAAAATAATGAATCATTCTGAAAAATGCAGCTGTGATGCGCACAGGGCACGGTGAAAAGGAGTTTATGGAGGCTGCCTTTTCGTACAATGTCCGACCAATAGAGTGTCCGCTGTTACCTCCTTTTCTCCTTAACTCTGCGCGCAACCCTCCCTCCATCCCGACGCTGGTCCCGGTTATCCTGCCTGGACTTCCCTCACATAAATGGATTTACTAATTTGTGCAAAAGGCCATCCATGCTCTTCTTCCTGCGGACATACATCGACCAGGTCCTGATCCACGAACTGGAACAATGCGTTCATGACTGCTGGCTGTATGAAGTGCGCAAAGGAGAAGACCGGTGCGGGCGTTTTTTCTCAGGTACCAACTTCAGCTTCTTCGAGCTGGCCGATGCCAAGTACCGCATCAAATACGGGCCGGAAGGGGGCAAAAACCCGTCGGCGCGAGTCGTTCACCAGTACCGCGGGGAGGAAGTGGCACTGGTGGAGGGCCGCCAACTCCGTTTACCGGAGGGCCGCGTTTTTCGTTTCCGGGAAGACAACAGCCTGCAGGGACCGGGCCGTGGCAGCACCGCCAATGAACATGCATTCTTCCTGGAAGACGGGCATGAAACCTTTTATTACGCGGGAAAGATCATCGCTCCTTTCGCATGCACCGGTGACCCGAAGCAGCACCTGTATGCCGGCTGCATCCGCCCGCCGGGGGAGCACCCCCTTTTTCTCAGCATGCTGGGACTTCACTTCATTGAAGCGTACTTCCGTCAGCAACCGGTTGCATTTCAGGTGATCTCTATGTAGCTGCTGCAGCCGGGTTGCGCGCAGAGCTAAGGAGAAAAGGAGGTAAGGGAGGATGTCTAATGGTTCAGCATTCTCTGTTAACTCTTTTTCTCCCTGGTTCTGCGTGAAACCTTATCAACCTTTCAACTTATCAACCTAATTCCCAATTCCACAACCCCTAATCCCTATAATTCAGCGCCGGCTTCCGGTCGCCCAGCAGCGGCGTATAATTGAAGTTTTGCGGGCGTGACTTTTCCAGCTCGTTCCTGGCCTGCACCAGCAGCTCGGGCTGCGTGAACAGGTCGATGGCCGTGAGGGCGAGGGTTTTGGCAGCCACCAGCATGCCCTTGGTGCCGATGTTGGTACCGCCCGAGGCTACGGCCTGCCAGGAATGGGCGGGCGTGCCGGGCACCCAGGTAGCGCTTTGCAGGCCTACGGTAGGTACGTTCCAGCTCACATCGCCCACGTCGGTAGAGCCGCCACCGGCTTCCACGGTAGCGGCCAGCGGACTGACCCGCTGCGCCGAAGCAATGGCCGGGGGCGCGAAATCGAACGAAGCCTGCAGCTTTTGCGCGAAGGCATTTTCTTCCTCCGAATAAGTGATCCCGCCTACAGCTTCCAGGTTCTGCTGCATCACGGCCGCCAGGCTGCGGTTGACCAGCAGGTCGTAGGTGCCGCCGATGATCTCGTAGCTCATTTTGGTTTCGGTGCCGGTGGCAGCGCCTTCGCCTGCCTTAATGACGCGCTGGAACAGCTGGCGCACCATTTCCCGGTCGGCATGCCGGACGTAGTAATATACTTCGGCAAAGTCAGGCACCACGTTGGGTGCCTTGCCGCCGCTGGTGATCACGTAATGGATACGGGCGTCGGAAGGTATGTGCTCGCGCATGAGGTTCACCATGTGGTTCATCGCTTCCACGCCGTCGAGGGCGGAGCGGCCTTTTTCAGGCGCCGCCGAGGCATGCGCCGAAAGGCCCTGGAAGCGGAACTTGGCCGACGTGTTGGCCAGCGCCTTGGTCATGGTAACGCTGTTCTTCGAGCCCGGGTGCCAGTGCAGCACCGCATCCACTTCTTTAAACAGGCCTTCCCGCACCATGTACACCTTGCCCGATCCGCCTTCCTCTGCAGGCGTGCCGAACACCTTCACCGTGCCTTTGAGCTGTCCCTTTTCGATCAGCTTTTTCACTTCGAGGGCGGCCGCTACCGAGGCCGTGCCGAACAGGTGGTGGCCGCAGCCATGACCCGCATCTTTTCCTTCGATCGCCTGCCGCACAGGGGTGGCCTGCTGCGCCAGTCCCGGCAGGGCGTCGTATTCGGCCAGGATCCCGATCACCGGCTTGCCGCTGCCATAGGTAGCCACAAAGGCCGTGGGGATGCCCGCCACACCGGCTTCCACGCGGAAGCCGCCGGCCGCCAGGGTTTCCCGGAGCAGGGTGGAACTTTTCATTTCCTTATAGCCCACTTCGGCATAGTCCCAGATCTGCAGGGCAATGTCCTTATACTTCGGGTAATCTTGCTGGAGGTTTTGCTGAACGGAGGTTTTGGCGGTTTCGGCAGCCGTATTCTTCTTTTGCGCCGGCGCACAGAGCGGTGCCAGGGCAATCCACAGGATCCAGTATTTCTTCATGATGGCAGGTGTTGCGTCGAAGGAACAATATAAAGAAAAGGCCCGACAGTTACCGGGCCCCTTCAATGAAAAGATCGGGCATCAGCGGGTGTTCCGGGTTCACCGCGTACGGGGTGAAATCGGTCACGCCTTCCTGTCGCAGCACCTCCTCGTCGATGAAGAAATTCCCGGTGCATTCCTTCGAAGAACGGCGGAAAATAGCCAGGGCCGCATCGCCCACGATTTCCGGCTTACGGCTGCGCTGCATGAGGTAATCGCCGCCGAGCAGGTTCTGCACCGCTGCCGTGGCAATGGTGGTTTGCGGCCAGAGCGCATTGGCCGCGATGCCGTAGGGTTTCAGTTCTTCGGCAAGGCCCAGCACCACCATGCTCATGCCGTACTTGCTCATGGTATAGGCGAGGTGTCCGCCGAACCATTTCGGATTCAGGTCGAGCGGGGGCGACAGGTTGAGGATATGCGGGTTGACCCCCTTCTTCAGGAACGGAATGCAGGCCCGGCTGACGAGGAAGGTACCCCGTACGTTGATGCCGTGCATCAGGTCGAAGCGCTTGGCCTCCAGCGCCTCCGTCGGGGAGAGGTTGATGGCCGATGCATTGTTCACGAGG
>DATAGL010000597.1:0-7177 GCA_036263755.1 Chitinophagaceae bacterium
CCCACGGGGGAAACGGCGCTGTTCGTGCTCGCCGGTACGGAGATCGACCGGCGGCTGGACATTGCCGCATTGCTGAAAGGGGAGCTGGGCCGCCCGGCCGGTCCCGACGGACAGGAGCACAAAAGCGTATTTCAGGACGGAACACTGTTGCTGGAGCCGGTGAAGGAGGGAGAACCGGAAATGAGCGGTCGCCTGCTGCTGTCGCCGGAAAAGGTTTCGGTATTTCTCAGCGGCCGTCCCTGGAGGCCCCGTTTCGGCAGCAACTTCCCGGCTTCGGTGCTGGAATCGAAAATGGGTTGGGACGACATCATTTTACCGCCTGCCACCCGGCAGGAGCTGACCATGATCCAGTGCTGGATGGAAAACCACCGGCAGCTGGAAGCGGATGCCAACCTGGGCAAAAGGATCCGGCCGGGGTACCGGGCCCTGTTCTACGGGCCGCCCGGAACAGGTAAAACCATCACGGCCACCCTTCTGGGCAAGCAGTACGGCTGTGAAGTATTCCGCATCGATCTTTCCCTTATCATTTCGAAATACATCGGCGAAACGGAAAAGAACCTGCAGCAGGTGTTTGATGTGGCGGCCCATAAAAACTGGATCCTGTTCTTCGATGAGGCCGACGCCCTGTTCGGCAAGCGGACCAATGTGCAGTCGGCGCACGACCGCTTTGCCAACCAGGAGATCTCCTACCTGCTGCAGAAAGTGGAGGAACACCCGGGGCTCATCATCCTGGCTTCGAACTTCAAGAACAATATGGACACGGCTTTTGTGCGCCGATTCCAGTCGGTGGTGCATTTTCCCCTGCCCAACGAAAGGGAGCGGCTGCAGTTGTGGCAGCAGATGCTGCCGTCCAGTATCGAAGTGGAGCAGGTCATCAATTTCCGGATGCTGGCCCGGAACTATGAGCTCAGCGGGGCTTCCATCCTGAATGTGATTCACGGGGCGGGCATCCGCGCGCTGGCGGAAAAAAGGGCCATTACCGAAAGCGACCTGGTGGCCGGTATCCAGAGCGAATACCTGAAGAACGGGAAATCAGTATAGATGCAGCGGCTTGCGGCTACAGGTAACAGTTTTTCAATGCGAAGGAAACAAGCTGGAAGCAGTTGGACGTATGGGTTTTCTGCAGCATGTTCTTGCGGTGGTTGTTCACGGTATTGATGCTGACAAACAGGCTTTGCGCAATCTCTTTGCTGCTGTAGCCTTCCGAAATGTACTGAAGGATTTCCCTTTCCCGGATGGTGAACACGTTGGACGAAGGGCCGGGTGCGTATACGAGTTTCAGTACCTGGTCTTTTTGCAGGGGGCGTTCCGGCGGGCCCGCCCTTTCAATGGTCAGCACCATGCGAAAATCGGAAGCTGCATGCGGGTGCCCGGTTAAAATCCCCACTTCTGTAAACGCCGGCCCATCCGGCCCTGCAGCCGGAAACACACAGTGCAGCCTCAGGATGCGGAACCGCTCTTCCGAGTGCAGGATCCGGAAGTTGAAGCTGTATGTAAAAAAGGGCAGGTCTTCCGCGCCCTGCCGGCTGGCAAAATGAACCATCTCCGGATAAATCGATTCCCGGTACGTTTTAAGGTCCGTTTTGTTCCAGATGGAAAGAAAGAACGGGTCATCAGGCCGCGCCAGGCACTCCGGCGCATAACCCGTCAGCAGGCGGAAGGTATCCTTGTTCCAGTAGTGGCAGGTATTCTGGTCGTGGTTCCGCCGGTACAGAAAATGGTTCCTGTTGCGCTCCCTTTCCGCAGGATAGCCCAGCCTTCGGAACAGCGCCTGGGTTTCGGTATCGGGAGGTTCCGGACCGGGGAACGCTTCTTCCCGGGAGGCAGGGGATGCAGCAGGATTCATATTTACTTTTATAAATATTTAAATTAATCCAAATTTACCCGGCCCGCAAGAGGGAAACTACCTATAATGGATGAGGTGTTCCGTGCAAGGTACCGGGAGCAACCGGTAAAATGCTTTTCCTTTGGGGGTGTGCTGGTTGTGCGGGCGGGAACAGGCGGATGCAGATAGGGATGGCCCCGGGAAGAGGACATGCTCCTGGTGCCCATCATTTCCGGGCGGTTTGCACGCGTGTGAAAAAACGGCTGCTTTGCTTGAAGGAATCCTGGGCAGGTCCTGTCTTGCCCGGAATGCATAAGGCTTTATTGTTCCTTTTGCGGTACTCTTTCCTGCTTTGCGGCGCTGCAGGAGCCTTACTGCTTATTGCTTCTTTTTTGACTCCGGATCTGGTGATCGATCTGCACACCGGGGATACACATTTTGATATTGCTCCGGCGCAACTTTTTGAAACGATCTCCGGCGTACTGTTGCTTTTGTGCGGGATCCACTGGTGGTGCCGGCGGTTTTTGCTTTCCCTGCTGCTGACCTGGGCGCATACCGTCCTTACAATTCTTATGGCAGAGGAACTCGTCCGGCTGTGCCTGGTTCATATAACGTGGCAGCAGGGAAACACATCCCGGCTCTGGTCCACATTCGTGCTGAACAACCCGGAAATGAATGCATATATAGAAGCGGTTTTCAACCTGGGCATAGGCAGCCAGCTGTTGTTCCTCGCCAATCTTGCCGGGGGGCTGATCCGGGCCAAACGAAAGGGCAGGGAGCGTATACCGCAACAGGAGTAGCCTTGCCGTACCATAGCTGTTGCAGCTTTGTTCAGTTTTCCGATAGCCATCCCGCCAGGCTTATGCCTGCAAGCCTTTCCAGTCCCTGCCGGCCAGCACCACGGAGGTTTCCACCTGCCGTTCGGGAATGGACCAGTAGGTGCGGAGCAGGCGTTCTTTTTCCGCTTCCGGTACGGGCTCAAAGCCATGTTTGCGGTAAAAGGAGATTGCCCAGCCGGCCGCCGCCCAGGTGCCGATGAGCACGGGCGTTTGGGCAATGGTGGCCAGGTGCTGCAGAAGTTGGCTGCCGATGCCTTCTTTCCGGTAGGCCGACCGGACATAGGCATGGCGGATCAGCGTGACATCCCCTTTGTATTGAATGCCCATGACCCCTTTTAATTCCGCTCCTTCCCGGTATCCCCAGAATTCCACGCCCTCCGCCATCTGGGCCTTCAGTTCCGCTTCCGGCATATAGGGTTCTTTCCACCGGTCGGCCGGGATCACTCCTTTGTAGGCAGCCGCACTGTCGTTGATGATCGACCAGATCTGCGGAAAATCACCGCTGGTGCATTTCTGTATCATGCGTTTTTATTGTGGGTGAAGAGGGGCGGCTGTTGCCACTCCGGGCCTGTGTCCCGGCTCCTGCAGCAATGCCCGTTCCGTTTCATTCAGGGGTGCCCTTCCGGCGTTTTTTGTAATGCCTAATTTCCGTTCCGGTACCCGCTAATTACGGCTTCCTGTTCGTGCCGATGCACCGGAAGCGTCCATTCCGGGGCGCACACTCGACCGGTAATTCCAGGCTGCTCCGCGCAAAGACGGTGGTACAAAGGCAGTATTGCAACATGCCGGTCCCTGAACCGGGTTTACTCCTCCGGGGCGGCAGGCAGCAGGACTCTGAACGCAGCACCGGCCCCCGGTACGCTTTCCGCCCAGATGTAGCCTTTATGGTTTTCCACCACCCGCTGGGCAATGGCCAGCCCGATGCCGGTTCCCTGGTATTCGGCCCGCCCGTGCAGGCGCTGGAACAAACCAAAGATCTGCTCCGCTTCTTCAGGGGCAAAGCCGATGCCCTGGTCCTTTACCTCGATTTCATGAAAAGAGCGGCCGAAGGCTTCCCGGGGGAGTCTTTCGCCGAAGCTCCGGCCTTCCGCCAGCCGGTACCGGATGGTTACGGAAGGAGCTTCTCCCGGTTTGTGGTACTTCAGCGCATTGCCGATGAGGTTCTGGAACAGCTGCCGCAGCTGCCGCTCATCGCCGCTTACCCGGGGCAGGGGCGTGGTATGGATCACTGCTTCTTTCTGGAGGATGGTCGCTTCCATGTCTTCCAGCACTTCGCCGGTAATTTTGCCGAGGTCCACCTCCCGGAAGCCCATGGTGCCCAGGGCCGCATTGGAGTACCCCAGTAAATCATCAATGAGCGTCTGCATTCTTCCGGCGGTCTGCTGGATGCGGCCGGCGATCCGGAGGTTGTCGTCGCCGATGGAAGTCCCGAGATTGGAAAGCAGGCGGTCGGTAAAAAAATTGATCTTGCGCAGCGGCTCCTGCAGGTCGTGCGAGGCGGCATAACTGAATTGCTTCAGCTGGTCGTTCAGCTGCTTCAGTTCGCGGGTGCGTTCTTCCACCATTTGTTCCAGATCCTGGGCACTCCGGAGCAGTGCCTGTTCCGCTTCGATCTCGAGGCTGATATCGCGCACCTCGATGACGGTAGACACCGGGATGCCGTTGTCGAAGATCGGGCTGGCGGCACAGGAAACCGGGAAGGAAGTGCCGTTTTTCCGGAAGAACAGGTCGCGGTGGGCCCGGACATCGGAGTTCTCGGGCAGGGCCCGGTCGAGGGGGCATTCTTCCTTCGGATAGGGGGAACCGTCGGGGCGGTGATGATGAATGAGGTAATGGATCGGCATGGAGCGGATCTCCTCCTGGCTGTAGCCAAACATTTTTTCGCCGGCCGCATTCATGAAGGTGCAATATCCCTGCGCGTTCATCATGAACAGGGTGGAAGTGGCATTGTCGGTGATGGTGCGGATCAGCGTATGCTGCGACTGGATGGCCTCCTCCGACCTTTTTTGTTCCGTGATATCCCGGAAATACCAGGCCCACCCATAATACAGCCCGTTCTCCGCCAGGATGGAGGTGCCGAACCGTTCAATCACCCGGCCATCCAGAAAGGAGAGCAGGTCGTGGCTTTTCTCTTTTTTGTTCCGGTACAGGCGGTCTACCTGCTCTTTGAAGGCCTCGGGGTCGACCAGCAGCGTCATGGCATGACGGAGGGCCGCCTCGTCGTCCCTGCTGTCGATGATTTCCTGGGGCATGTTCCAGATCTCAGCAAACTGCCGGTTGTACAGGAGGATCTTTCCCTTGGCATCCACGATCAGTACGCCGTCGGGAGTGGTTTCGTTCTGCGCTTCAAAAAGGGCATTCCGGAAATTGAGGCGCTCGGTCATTTCGGCTACCGTTTTCCGGGCCTCCACCTGTTCGGTCACATCATGCCCTACACTGACCACGCCGTCGGCCTTTCCCGTGCCGGCTCCATCATAAAACGGCTTGTACACGAAATCAAAGTAAAGGACCTCTTCCCTTCCGTTGCGGTGCAGCTTGATCGGGTATTCGTAGGCATAATACGCTTCGCCGGTGGTGCGCACTTCGTCCATCAGGGCCGTAAACCCCTGGCTTTCCAGTTCAGGGAGGGCTTTCAGCAGCGGCTGTCCGACCACCTCCTGCGTTCTTCCCCAAACCTCCAGCAGGCCTTCGTTGGCCAGCTCGATCACGTAGTCATCCCCTTTGAGGATACCAATGATCACGGGTGCATTCATGAACAGGTGATAGGCACGCTCAATGCCCCGGGTGGCGGCTGCATTTTGCTCGCCCAGCACCTGATGGGTACAGTCGGTATAGGAGTGGATGATGCCGTCCACCCCGCCGTGGTCGCCGAGCAGCGGAACGTTACGGACTCTCCAGAAGCTTTGGGAGAAGTGGTCGCTGAAACCCGGAATGTTGTACTGCTGTACCACGATTTCCTGTACGGTTTTATGAAGGAGTACATTTTCAAAGGAAGCTTCCCTGTTCCCGGCGCCGCTTGTTTCCGGGCATTCAGGAAACACCTCGGCATATCCCTTGCCGATCACCTCCTCGCGTTTCCGGCCCGAAGCTATGAGGAAGTCGCTGCTGGCAGCAGCAATGGTAAAAACGGGTGCGTCCGGAAGGACGATCACACTGATGCCAGGCGTGGCTTCATAGGCCCTGAAATCCGTTCTGGCTGGGTCCTGGGAAAGAAGGTTTCGGCTCATACAGTACCGGCTAAATTAACCTATTTATCAACGGCAACGGTGTCGGGCGGCCGGGCTGGTTTGCGCTGATTGAAACCGCGTGGAAACGGGCAAAACGCGGGTGCCCCTACAGCGGAGCCCGGTGAGGCAACCGTGGCCGGCATCTTCCGCCAGCCGGGTGCCCCGGGTCGAAATAGCCGCTTCATTGCTTATTTTAGCAGGATTCCATCAACTGGCGGGAATGCCGGCCGGAAACCGGGCACAGAATGGTGCCTGCTGCTGCCGGCGGCTTTGTTGCACCAAAAGAACAGACCATGGCCCTCAGACCTCTGAAACCGGAAGAACGAGCATTGATCCAGCATTTACTGGGAACCGTGCGGGACGGGAACCGCTATGCGATTCCCGACCAGGTGGAGAACCTGGGTGACGGCGGAGCCGGCGGCATCCAGCTTTCCAAAAACGGGCAGCATGCGCGCGACCTGGTGGAAGCCACTTACCTGGACGATGACCGGCGGGAAGTGCTCATTACCTTAACCGTGAACCAGCACGATGAACTGTACGACCTGGACATCTGGAAGGCAGACTTCAGTCCCCTGCTGCGGTACCCGACGCCGGACCGGGTGCTTCCCGAGGGCTGAGCCCTTTCGTATACGCAGCCCTTTAATGAATCAAAGGTGCATGCGCTCCCTCCTGTGCGGCGGGTGGCTTATGTGCGGGCCGGTTTCAGGGAAAAAGCTTATGTACACAAATCTGCATTCAATTCTGCGATCAATGAGCCCGGCCAGTAACCCGATATTCCGTTCGTTTTATGCATATACAGCACCGCTGGTCCAATTTACCGGCGAGGAGGAACAGCTGCTGGAAAGTTGTTTTCAGTTCCGGCAGGTGCCTAAAAAATCGAAGCTCGCTGAAGAAGGCAAAGTTGCCCGGGAACTTTATTTCATCAACAAAGGCCTGCTGCGCCTGTACTATACGAAAGACGGGGTGGACATAACGGCCTATATTTTTAAAGAAGGCCTGTTTGCCAGCAGTCACGAAAGCTTTCTGCGGCAATCGCCCGGCATCCAGACCCTGGAAACGCTGGAGGACTGTGAGCTGCTGGTGATTACCTACAGCGGATTAAACAGGCTGTATGAACTGGTCCCGAAAATGAACGTGCTGGTGCGCAAGGTAGCGGAACAGCGGTTCATCAATGCGCAGCTGATCCTGTCTTCTTACATCCTCGACAGCCCGGAAGAACGGTACCGGAAATTTGCGGCGGAGCATGGCGACCTGCTGTTGAAAGTGCCCCACCATATGATCGCTTC
>DATAGL010000598.1:0-14033 GCA_036263755.1 Chitinophagaceae bacterium
GATCGAGTCGCACAACCACCCGTCGGCCATTGAACCCTTCCAGGGCGCAGCCACCGGTGTAGGCGGCATCCACCGCGACATCTTTACTATGGGGGCCCGTCCCATTGCGGCGCTGAACTCCCTGCGCTTCGGAAAGCTTTCCGAGGAAAAGACCCGCCACCTGCTGGCCGGCGTGGTGCACGGCATCGGGCATTACGGCAATTGCTTCGGTGTGCCGACGGTGGGCGGAGAAGTTTATTTTGAAGAATGTTACCATACCAACCCCCTGGTGAATGCCATGAGCGTGGGCATCGTACCCGCGGGGAAGACCGTTTCCGCCACGGCGGAAGGCACGGGTAACCCGGTGATGTATGTAGGATCCGCTACCGGCAAGGACGGCATCGGCGGGGCCTCCTTTGCGTCGGCCGATATCACGGCAGAAAGTGCCGAGGAGCTGCCGGCAGTGCAGGTGGGCGACCCCTTCCAGGAAAAAAAGCTGCTGGAAGCCTGCCTCGAAGTGATCGCCACCGGTGCCGTGGTGGGCATGCAGGATATGGGTGCGGCCGGCATCATCTGCTCCACGGCTGAAATGAGCGCCAAGGGGAAAGTAGGCATGCGGATCGATCTCGATAAAGTACCCATGCGCCAGAGCAATATGAAGGCCTGGGAGCTCCTGCTTTCCGAAAGCCAGGAGCGCATGCTCCTGGTGGCTGAAAAAGGCCGCGAAGAAGAAGTGCTCCGCGTGTTCGAAAAGTGGGACCTGCCCTGCGCCACCATTGGCGAAGTGACCGACGACGGCCTGCTGCGCTTTTTTATGAATGGTGAACTGGAGGCAGAGATCCCGGCCGAAGAGCTGGTGCTGGGCGGAGGTGCCCCGCAATACGAGCGGGAATACCGTGAGCCCGATTATTTCGCCCTGATCCGGAAATTCGACATCGACCAGGTACCGCAGCCGCACGACCTTAAAGCCATTGCCGAACAGCTGGTGGAGCTGCCCACCATTGCTTCGAAGCGCTGGATCTACCACCAGTACGACAGCATGGTCGGTACGGTGAACGCCTCCACCAATGCACCTTCCGATGCGGCCGTGGTACTGGTGCGCCCCACCGGCAAAGGCCTGGCGGTGACCGTGGACAGCAACAGCCGGTACGTCTATGCCGATCCCTACAAAGGCGCCATGATCGCCGTTGCCGAAGCCGCACGCAACATCGTGTGTACCGGTGGCCAGCCCCTCGGTGTGACCAACTGCCTGAACTTCGGTAACCCTTACGATCCCCAGGTCTATTACCAGTTTGTACATGCCATCAAAGGCATGGGCGATGCCTGCCGCCGTTTTGAAACGCCGGTGACCGGGGGTAATGTTTCCTTTTACAATCAAAACCCCGATGGTCCGGTGTTCCCGACACCTACGATCGGTATGGTCGGACTGATCGAAGACCTGGGCAAGACCATGACCCTTCATTTCAAGGAAGCCGGCCATAAACTGTACCTCCTGGGCGTAGCCCGGGAAGACATTGCCAGCTCGGAGTACCTGCATAAAGTGGTGGGCATGGAACATTCACCCGCTCCTTATTTCGATCTGGAAGAGGAATATGCCCTGCAGCAAAAGCTGTTGGAACTGATCCGGGCCGGATTCGTTGTATCGGCGCATGACCTGGCCGAGGGCGGACTGTTTGTGGCCCTCTGCGAATCAGGCTTTCCCCGCACGCTGGGTTTCCGCCTGGACACCGACAACGCGGTACGGAAAGACGCCTGGCTGTTTGGAGAAGCACAGAGCCGCGTGCTGCTGTCCGTAGCCCCGGAAAAAGAAGCCGCGTTCAAAGGCGCCCTGGGTGCTGTGCCGGCGAAATATATCGGTGAAGTCACGGAGGGTACCGTCACGGTGGACGGGGCCGACTGGGGTTCGATCCGCGACTGGCAGGCACGTTATGACACAGCCATCGAGAAGCTGCTGGCCGGTTCGGATTCGGCCGGTGCGCTGAGTATGATATAAGGAGAAGCGGTACTGCGGTATATTCGGCCTATTTTCGCGGACGATTGCTGCTTGCCCATTCAATATTACTATCGTATGGAACAAACAATTGCCATCATCGGGGGCGGCAACCTGGGTACGGCCATCGCAGAAGGCCTGATCAAAAGCGGCTTTTCCCGCCCGGACCAGATCATCCTGACCAAGCGTAACCTGTCCACACTGGCCCACCTTCAAAACCAGGGCGTGCAGGTGATTTCCGATAACAATGAAGCCGTCCGGCGCGCAGGGCTGATCATCATTGCCGTGAAGCCTTTCCAGATCAAGGAGGTGCTCGAGAAGCTGGCGCCCGAAATAGAGCCCGGACGTCATGTGGTCATTTCGGTGGTGACCGGCATTTTTATCCAGGACCTGTATGAAGTGGTTCCTCCCGGAACGCCCCTGTTCCGCGCCATGCCCAACACGGCCATTGCCATCCAGGAAAGCATGACCTGCATTGCCTATGCATCGGCCTCCCGGGAGCAGGTAAAGTATGTGGAGGAATTGTTCTCCCAGCTGGGTAAAGTTGCTACCATTGAAGAAAAGCTGATGGATGCCGCCACGGTGCTGGGCGCCTGCGGTACGGCTTATGCCATGCGGTACATCCGGGCCAACATCCAGGGGGGGATCGAGATCGGCTTCGATGCCCGTACGGCCAGCCTCATTGCCGCCCAGACGGTTAAAGGCGCTGCCGAACTGCTGTTGCAGAAGGGCACGCACCCGGAGCAGGAGATCGATAAGGTCACGACGCCGAAAGGCTGCACCATAGCGGGGCTCAATGAAATGGAGCACCAGGGCTTTTCTTCTTCCCTGATCAAGGGCATTGCCACCAGCTACAATAAAATTGTCAAAGGATAATCTAGAGGATCCGGCCGGTTTCCATATCCAGCTGAAGGGGGATCCGGTACGCTTTCTCCTTTCCTGGCGTGGCGTTGTTGCCGGTCCAGGCATCCGACCAGCCACCTGCCGGGGCCTTGCCGGCGGGATAGGCTTTTTTCAACTGTAACAATAGCAGCGGGCTGCCCTCCAGCTCATAGGTCAGCTGTTCCCGCCGCAGGGGGTAGAACCGGTGACCGGCCCGGACGTAATGCGTTTTCCCGTCGCAGTAACCCCACACCTCCGTGAGAACGATTTTTTTACCCCTTTCCTCCACGATCAGTTGTCCGGAAAGGACATCCTGTTCCACTGAAAACGGAACGGCCTGCGGCGTGTTTTGGAGAAAGTCGCGGAAGGTAGGGTAGATGCCCCGCTGCAGCGCGTCGGCCTGCAGGCGGGGCTGCCGGTACATCCGGTCAAGGTGCGTTATGAAGACCGGTGTGGGAATGGAGTGGTGTTCCGGCCCCCGGGCAGCAGCTGCGGCCTGCCTGATGGCTTCCCGGAAAGCTTCCGCCAGCAGGTCGGCCCCTGCCCCTTCGGGTTTCCGGGTGTGCAGCCATACCGAATCAAGTCGCAGCAGGGGGCGGTACCGGTCTCCGGTTTCCAGATAGGCTTCAAAGGTCGCCCGCATCTCGGTTTGCACCCGGGTGTTTTCTCCTCCTTCCTGCGTTCCCGCATCTTTTATCCATAACCTGCGCACCACCAGCAGCAGGCCGGTATCTGTCTGCGGGAAACGATGCCCCCATTCCCGGAGGAGCAGGGGTTCTACGGTACCGGAAAGGGTATTGCCGGCATGCAGTTTTTTAAACCCGGAAAGCGTTTCGGTAAAACCCAGCTTCAGGGTGTCGAAGCGGAGGTCCCGGACCCGGATCCGCCCGAAGGGGAGCAGGGCTCCGGCAATGGGTGGCCCCGGTTCCGGTTTTAATAACACCCATCCATAGGTAGGGGTAGCCATTACCTCCGGTTGCGCGGCCAAGGTGCCCGGTGCAGCAATCAGCAGCAGGTAAAAAATAAACCGTTGGAAGTGCATAAAGGAACTGTCCGCGAGTTTACCGAATACCCTGAACTTCCTGGCGTAAGCCGTTTTCAGTAAGGATTTTTTTTATCCGGAGCATGAAAATGGACAGATGGACCCGGAACCCTTCAGAGCGACTGACTACAGGGGCCGCCCGCTTTCCATATCGATCTGCAACGGCCGCCGTTCTTCCTTATGCTTGTTCTTATACTGAAGTGCCCTTACCACCAGGTCCGCACCTGTGTTGACGGAGTTGTCATAACCTGAAAAATGATGCGTCAGGAATTCCGATCCGTAGAATTCAAATGCATCTCCGGTGCGTTTGAGCCGGTAGAAAGAGAATCCGGATTGGATGAAGACCTGCTTGCCATCCGAGTAGCCCCATAGTTCCCGGAGGATGGTTTTACGGCCGCCATCCTCGATCATCACATGGCTGGTCTGATTGTCGCGTTCGACCGTAAAAGGAATATCCCAGGGTGTGTTGTTGACAAAATCTTTGTAGGTCCGGTAAATGCCTTTGGCCGGCGGGGCCTTCGTCAGGCAGGTGAGCGACCGCGCCGCTTCATAATGCCGGTTCCACTCTGTAATACCGATCATCCGCCGGGAACGATCCGCCGGAAGGGCTCCGGCTTTTTCAATGGCCGCATAAAAAGGCTCCAGCAGGGCCGCCTCTGTGATCCTGCCCAATGGCGCCCGGAAGAAAAACAAGGAATCCAGGCGGAACAGGGGTATGTACGTGGTGTCCTGTGCGCGGTATATTTCCAGGCAGGCATTGACCCGGGTGGCAAAGGTTTTATCCCCGGCATGCACAATCTTGTTCTCCCGGGTTCCCGCATTATGCCAGTCCTTTAGCCAAAGGCGGCGGACAACAATCAGCAGGGTGGAAGTATCCGATTTCGAGAGTTTCGCGCCCATAGCCGTTTGAAAATGGGCGCTGAGTCCCCCTGAAAGGCCGCCTTTTACGGTTAAGGGGTGGAGCCGGTAGCGGATGTTCATGTAGCCTACCTTGGCGGTATCGAACCGGGCGTCCAGTACGCGGATGGCACGGAAGGGGAGCGGGTCGGGAACCGGCGGGGTTCCGCTGCGATGTACCGGGATAACGTAAGGGGAAGAAACGGAAATGGTGTCGGAGCGCTGGGCATATATGCCCGGAGCATACATCCCGCCGATCAGGAACAGAAGGTAAATCAGCCACATGCAATTGTTTTGGTGGCGCTATATTAGTTAAAAATAGCTGCGGAAGGAAGCCGGTTGCCTGCATCGGCTTCATTTTTCCACACCGGTGTTAAAAAGCCCGGGACGGAGCAAAAATTGGTGTAGGTTTGCATGACCTCCCGGATAAAACAGCAATCTTCCGCTGGTCATCGAAACAGGCAAGCCGGAACCAGGGCCGCAGTCACAAAGCACCGCAGCAAAGGAATTTTTCACACACCCGGCCTGTTTCCCAATCAAAAAGCATTATTCAGAACGAATCATTTAACCAGAGCACATGGCGAAGCATATTTTTGTTACCGGCGGTGTAACCTCTTCTTTGGGTAAAGGCATCATTGCGGCCTCACTGGCCAAACTGCTGCAGGCCCGGGGCCTGCGGGTGACCATCCAGAAGTTCGATCCCTACATCAACGTCGATCCCGGCACCCTCAACCCTTATGAGCACGGCGAATGCTACGTGACCGAGGACGGAGCCGAAACCGACCTGGATCTGGGTCACTACGAGCGGTTCCTCAATATTTTTACTTCGCAGGCCAACAACGTCACCACCGGCCGGATCTACCAGACCGTCATCAACAAGGAGCGCGAAGGCGCCTACCTGGGGAAGACCGTGCAGGTGGTCCCCCACATCACCGACGAGATCAAGCGCCGCATGCTGCTGCTGGGCCAAAGCAACCTGTACGATATCATTATCACGGAAATCGGCGGTACGGTAGGAGACATTGAATCCCTACCCTACATAGAGGCGGTACGGCAGCTGCAATGGGAGCTTCCCGAGGAAGACCTGCTGGTGGTGCACCTCACCCTGATCCCGTACCTGAAGGCGGCCAAGGAGTTAAAGACCAAGCCTACCCAGCACTCGGTGCGGATGCTCAGCGAAAGCGGTGTGTTTCCGGACATCATCGTTTGCCGGACCGAAGAGCCCATCAACTACGAACTGAAACGGAAGATCGCCCTGTTCTGTAACGTCAAGCCTGAGGCGGTCATTGAAGCGCCCGATGCCAATACCATTTACGAGGTGCCCCTGCTGATGATGAATGAAAAGCTGGACCTCATCGTGCTGAAGAAGCTGAACATGACGGGGCACCACGAGCCGGAGCTCGGCCGCTGGAAAGAGTTCCTCGATAAATTCAAATACCCCAAGGCCCGCATCACGATCGGCCTCATCGGTAAATACGTGGAGCTGCAGGATGCCTATAAGTCGATACTGGAGGCTTTTGTACATGCCGGCGCCGTAAATGAATGCAAAGTGCAGGTCACACCCATTCACTCCGAGTTCATCACTGCCGAGAACGTGGCGGAAAAGCTGGAAAACCTGGACGGCCTCCTGGTGGCGCCCGGTTTCGGTCACCGGGGCATCGAAGGCAAGATCACGGCCGTACGGCATGCCCGGGAAAGCGGTTTGCCCTTCTTCGGCATCTGTCTGGGGATGCAGATGGCGGTAATCGAGTTCGGACGGAACGTACTGGGTATTGCCGGCGCGAAGTCCAGCGAAATGGATGCCGACGGTGGCGAAGCGGTAATTGATATGATGGAAGAGCAGAAAAAGATCACCACCAAAGGCGGCACCATGCGCCTTGGCGCCTACCCCTGTGAAATCGTGCCCGGAACGCTGGCGCACCGGATTTACAAATCGGACCAGATCACCGAACGGCACCGGCACCGCTATGAGTTCAACAACCAGTACCTGGAGCAGTACGAGCAGGGCGGTATGGTATTCAGCGGGAAAAATCCCGAGACCGGCCTGGTGGAGATCATGGAAATCCCCGGTCACCCGTTTTTCATCGGGTCGCAATACCACCCGGAGCTGAAGAGTACGGTAGAGAACCCGCACCCGCTGTTTGTGCATTTCGTGGCCGCCGCCCAGGCGTTTTCGGAACAGCGCGCTGCCACGCCCAGCGGGCTGGTTTCCAACGAAACGATCTGAAAATACAATTATAGGAGGGGGCCGGATTGTTCCGGCCCTTTTTCATATCCCTTTGGCAAAGAAATACGAGCAACGGCCGAGCCGGCCCGGGAAACTCAAAACTCCTGACTATCTTTGCCACCTTTTAAAGAATTGATAGAATGAATTTCGACCGTAATACGATTATTGGTTTCGTGCTGCTGGGCCTATTGTTCATCGGCTACTTTTTTTATATCGGCAATGAACAGCGGAATGCCCAGGTAGCCCAGGCCAAGAAGGACTCTGCCGAGCGGGCCCGCCGCCCGAAGGTGGACTCCGCCGCCCTGCGCCTGGACTCCCTGCGGGCCGATTCCGTTCAAAAAGCCAGCGCAGCCGGACAGTTCGGCACGGCGCTTCAGGCACCCGAAACGGTGATCACGGTAAACACCGACCTGCTGCAGGTGGCTTTTACCAATAAAGGGGGCCAGCCCAAATGGGTGGAACTCAAAGGGTTTAAAGATCCGGAAGGCAAGCCCGTGCGCCTGTCGGCCACCGAGTTCGATAAGTTCTCCTATGCCATCAATACCGGGGCCGGACGCACCGCGGATATCACCAATTTTAATTTTTCCGGCGGGCAGGTTACCCAGAATCCCGACGGCTCGCAGGTGGTTACCTACCAGCTGCAGGGGACGGGTACCAGCATCACCCATCAGTATATTCTCCGCAAAGGCCAGTACCTGGTGGACTTCAATATCGGCCTTACGGGTGCTCCCAGCCTTACTTCGGGCGGCACACTGGGCCTGACCTGGCAGAACCGCGCCCGGAGGCTTCAGAAAGATATCGCTTACGAGCGGGAGATGTCAACGGTGAACTTCGTGGAAGACGGCGACTTTGACTACGAATCGGCGATGTCGTCCGACACCAAAACCTTTGATGAGCCCGTTTCCTGGATCGGCATCAAACAGCAGTTCTTCAACAGTACCCTCATCGCCAAGAATAAGTTTACCGGCGGTACCCTGCAATGGACGGCACCGGCCAACGAAGCCGACCCGCGCGTAGTGGATGCGGTGGCCAATATGAAGCTGGCCGTTCCGGCCGGAGCCAACGCCACCATTCCGATGGGCCTGTATTATGGTCCTACCGATTACCAGATCCTGAAGCAGTACGGCAACGACATGGAGGATATGGTGAACCTGGGCAGCGGCATGTTTGCCTTTGTGAAATGGATCAACCGGTGGATCGTGATCCCGGTGTTCAACCTGTTCAGCACCTTCACTTCCAACTACGGCATCGTTATCCTGCTGCTGACCTTATTTATCCGGCTGCTCATTTCCCCGCTGACCTATACTTCTTACCTCAGTGGTGCCAAGATGAAAGTGCTGCGTCCGGAGATCGAGAAGCTGAAAGCAAAGCACGGAAACGACCAGCAGGCGATGCAGATGGACCAGATGAAACTGTTCCGTGAAGCAGGCGTCAATCCGCTCGGCGGCTGTATTCCGGCCCTGCTGCAGATCCCGATCTTCTTTGCCCTGTACAGTTTCTTTAACTCAAGCGTGGCGCTGCGCGGTGAGCCGTTCCTGTGGGCCGACGACCTTTCGCAGTACGACAGCATCGCCAACCTGCCTTTCAGCATTCCCTTCTACGGTGATCACGTAAGCCTCTTTACCATCACTGCGGTGCTTACCTCGTTCCTCATTTCGCTGTACAGCATGAGCATGACGCCCGACCAGAGCAACCCCGTGCTGAAGTATATGCCGTATGTGTTCCCGTTCATCCTCCTGTTCGTGTTCAACCGCCTGCCGGCCGGCCTCACTTGGTACTACACGGTTTCCAACATTATTACGCTGGCCCTCCAGTTCGTGATCCAGAATTACATCATCAACCACGATAAGATCCTGGCCAAAATGGAGGAGAACCGGAAAAAGCCGAAAGCAAAGTCCAAGTTCCAGGCCCGCCTGGAAGAAATGCAGGAGCAGCAGAAAAAGATGCGCGATATGCAGGAGCGCAATAAGCGCTAGTCTTTCCTAAATTATACACAAAAAAGCCGGTCCGCAGGGACCGGCTTTTTATTAAAGCAACTATATTGGATATTTGGTGCGTCTTTAATCGTAACATTTGTATATGAACATCAAACTCGGAATGGTTCTTCTGGCCGCTATGATCGGTTTTGCCGCCGGTGCACAGAAGAAATTCTCTGAAGGCACGATCTCCTATGATATTGTGATCAATACCGGTTCGGACAAGCCGCAGAAAGCGGATTTCCTGGACGGGGCCACCAGCACCGTGTTTGTCAAAGGCCCGCGCAGCCGGACGGAAATGGTCAGCCCCCTGGGCACACAGGCCACGATCATTGACGGCGCGAAGAACACCATTACTGTGCTGAAAGATTTCGGCGAGCCGAAATATATGATCCAGATGACCCCGGCCAACTGGCGCGAGGCGAACCGTAAATTCGAGGGGGTGACGTTTACCTATAGCGAGGATTCGAAAACCATTGCGGGTTACAGCTGTAAAAAAGCAGTGGGTAAGCTGGCCGATGGAACTACCTATACGGTCTGGTACACGCCGGAACTGGTACCCGAGAACAGGGATTTTCAGACAGGAAACCAAACCCTTCCCGGGCTGGCCATGGAATTTGAATCGCAGATGGGTAACCTGAATGTAACCTACACGGTTTCGAAGATTTCCTTCAGTCCTGTACCCGCAGCCAAATTTGACCTGCCGAAAGCAGGCTACCGGGTAATGACCTACGAAGAAAGCAAAAGGAATTAAGGCTTGAAGTTCGAGTTCCAGCTCAGTTTAACATTCTCCAGCAGTACTTTTCTTTTCATGGGCACGATATACGTGTCCTTTCCTTTTTGATAGGTAACCGTGGTGTTGAGCACGATGTACTTGCCCGTGGTGGCAGGCAGGCTCAGAATGTTGTTGCCCCTGAAATTATACCGGGATTTGAGGGTAAAATTCTTGTAGTTGATCGGGGTGGTGTTTGTTCCGGAAACGGCTGTGAGCAATCCCCGCTGGTTCGGTCCTTTTTTGGAACCGTCGCCCAGGGTGGCAAATGCAGCAAAGGATACCGTCACAAAAAGGACAGTTACCAATTTCCGCTGAAGCATTTGTCTGGGGAATAAGAAGCGTTTCATTTCAATGCAAAAATAGTAAAAAAAATTAACATTCCTTCTACCTGTACGTATTTTATTTATGCCTTTATTCGGCGTTTTCCCCAAAAGGGGGATTTTAAAAATTGGTGCTTTTTTGGCTATATACTATATTGTTTAAAGGAGATTGCTGAATGATTACGGATCCATACCACGATAAAGAAGATTTAGAGGCTCTGCTCGTTCACTACAACAACCTGCGCCACGGGCGCAGCAGTGCCTTTCTGGAAGAGGACTCCTTTGAAAAAATCATAGACTACTTCGACGATCAGGAAGAAATGGGTAAGGCCCTCGAGGCCGCCGAGCTGGCCACTGAATGTTTTCCGTTTTCGGCCGCCCTCCAGATCAAAAAGGCAGACATTCTGCTGGTGGTACGCCGGTACCAGGATGCCCTCGACACCCTGGAAAAAGCAGAGCTGCTCGATGCCACCGACCTTAATCTTTTTATTTTAAAGACGGATGCTTACCTGGCGCTGGACCAGCAGGAAAAAGCCGTGCGGGTGCTGGAAGAAGCCATTCAGCATTTTGAAGGGGAAGAAAAGACCGAGCTCCTGTTCGAATTGGCCGATGTGTATGATGACCACGAAGAATTCGATAAAGTGTTTGACTGCCTGATGCTCATTCTGCAGGAAGAGCCTACGAACGAAGAAGCCCTGTACAAGATCTGTTTCTGGACGGATTTTACCGGCCGCAACGAAGAAAGCATCCGGCTGCACACCGGTATTATCGATGAGTTTCCCTACAATGAGCTTGCCTGGTTCAACCTGGGTGCGGCGTACCAGGGACTGAAGCTGTACGAAAAGGCGATCGACGCCTACCAGTATGCAGTGACCATTGATGAGAAATTCGATTACGCGTACCGCAATATCGGCGATGCCTACATTCGCCTCCGCAAGTACAAGGAAGCGATTGAGTCGCTGGAGCGCGTGCTGGAGCTGGCCAAGCCGGAAGAAGTCATTTACGAGGCGATCGGCCATTGTTACGACAAGCTCCATAATTACGCCCAGGCCCGTTTTCATTACCGCAAGGCCTCTCACCTGAATCCTGACGACAGTAAACTGTTCTACAAGATCGCCTGTACTTATTACCATGAAGATCAATGGGTGAGTGCGATCAAGCAGCTCGAATCCGCCCTGCGGATCCATCGCCTGCAGCCGGAGTTCAACCTGCTGATGGGCGAGTGCAAGTTCCAGACCGGCCAGCTGAAAGAAGCCATTCAGTATTTTTCTACCGTAGTGCGGGTGCGGCCTCGGAACATTTCCGGCTGGGAAGCGCTGATCCGCTGCCTGTTCCATTCGGGGTTTCTGGAAGAGGCGCTTGAACAGACCGATGCGGCACTGGATGCTACAGCCGGCCGGCCCCTGTTCCTTTACTACCGCAGTTCCGTATTGTTTGGCCTGCGTAAATCGAAAGAGGCCTTGCTGTACCTGGAGCGTGCGCTGAGCAAAGCCCCCCGCCAGCTGAAAAAATTCGTGGACCTGAATCCTTCCATCCTCCAGAATGCACAGGTAGTGGATGTGATTGCCCGTGCGAAACGGGCCCGTTCCTGATGAGAATGGGCTGCAGAACCGCAGACTTCCTTATTTTTGCCCGCAACTAGAATTAGGCTACCAAACAGCGTCTGAATGAATTTTAATCTTTCCCAAATTCCGGAACGGCATGCAAAACCCCGCCAGGCGGGCCTTACCATGGTAATGGACAAAGGCCTGAGCGTGGCTGAGGCAAAAAACTTCCTGAGTGTTTCCCATCCGCATGTAGACATTATCAAGCTGGGTTTCGGCACTTCCTTCGTTACCCCCAATCTGGAGGAAAAGCTCGAAGTGTACCGTTCCTACGACATCCCCGTATATTTCGGGGGCACGCTGTTCGAAGCGTTTCTCATCCGCAACCAGTTTGACGATTATATCTCCGTGTGCAAGAACTTCGGGATTTCCTACATGGAAGTCAGCGATGGTTCCATCACGATCCCGCACGCTGAAAAATGCGGGTATATCGAAAAGCTGACGCAGCACGGTATTGTACTCAGCGAAGTGGGCTCCAAGGACGCCGCTCACATCATTCCGCCTTATAAATGGATTGAGCTCATGCGCGCCGAACTGAATGCGGGAGCCACCTATGTGATTGCCGAAGCCCGCGAGGCCGGTAACGTAGGCATCTACCGGGGCTCGGGCGAAGTGCGCGAGGGATTGGTTCAGGAGATCCTGACGCAGATCCCGGGTGAAAAGATCATCTGGGAAGCGCCGCAAAAAGCGCAGCAGCTGTATTTCATCGAGTTGCTGGGCTGTAATGTGAACCTGGGTAATATTGCCCCTACCGAAATGATTCCGCTGGAAGCCATGCGGATCGGGCTCCGGGGCGATACCTTCCACCTCTTCCTGAACAAAGAGAATGCAGGATGAAGCTGTATGGCCTGATCGGCAAAACACTGAAGCATTCTTTTTCACAGACTTATTTTACCGCCAAATTTGAACGGGAGGGCATCACGGATTGCGGCTACCGCAATTTCGAGCTGTCTTCCATCGAAGAGCTGCCCCGCATGCTTGCGGAACATCCGGAGCTGAGGGGCTTCAACATCACCATTCCCTACAAAGAGGATGTTCTGCCCTACCTCCATGCCCGGAATGAAGTGGTGGCCGCTACCGGGGCCTGTAACTGTGTCCGGATCATTGAAGGAAAGCTGCACGGTTTCAACACCGATGTGATCGGGTTCGGGCAGTCGCTGGACCGCGACCGGAAAGCAGCGCACAACAGGGCGCTTGTTCTGGGAACCGGCGGTGCCGCCAAAGCGGTCTGGTATGCGTTGGAGCAGCGAAGTATTCCTTTTACGGTCGTATCCCGGAAAAAGCAGGCAGACACGCTCACTTATGACGATTTGGACGCCGGTACGATTGCCCGCCATCCGCTGATCATCAATACCACGCCTTTGGGTATGTTTCCCGATACGGACAGCTTTCCGCCGCTGCCCTACGAAGCCCTTACGGCCGGTCATTACCTCTATGACCTGGTGTACAACCCGGAACAAACCGTATTCCTGAGCAGGGGAGCGGAGCGGGGCGCCGTTACCCGCAATGGTTATGAAATGCTGCTCCTGCAGGCGGAAGAAAGCTGGCGGATCTGGAACCTTCCTTAATTCCGGCCTCCATTCCCATTCATCAGTTTGACCCGGGCCGCCTCCGGCAGTGCAGCCACTTTACGGGCGCTATAGTTGTAGCAAACCATCCCGGTTTTGGCATAAGCAACGGGCGTTTCACCGGTTTCCAGTACTTTCACCAGCCGGTAGCACAGGTCGAATCCCATCCGGCTGATATCATCTGCTGCCACGTACGCTTTCAGCCGCTCGCCGTAAAAAACTTCCTGTTTGTACTCGATACCGGCATCGGTCATGATCAGGGCAACTCCTTCAAAAGAAAGCTCGGTATACCCCAGGTGCTGAAGGAACTGCACCCGTGCTTCGTGTACCAGCGACAGCAGGGCATCGTTGCCGAGGTGGCCGCCGTAATTGATGTCGGTAATGCGGACCGCCAGTTCTGTGGCGAAAGGAAAGGATTCGGGAAGGGCGATCTTGATGCGCGGCATGCGCAAGATTAATTATTTTCCTGTAATTGCTGCAGCACTTCAAGCAACCCGGAGAAGTCGCAGGCATTTGCCAGGGCAGGAGAGGCCAGGCGGGCTTTCAATGCTTCTACTTGCAGCCGGCAATCAGCATCCCAGCGGCTGCAGGCCAACAGGTCGAACACTTTATGGGACAGCCGGACGGCATTGCCTGTTCCATCGGTGCGGAGCAGGTAGCGGTCGAGCAGTTCGCTGCGGGAAACGATCTGGTAAGGCCGCAGTTCGGGAGAGGGTCCGTCCGGGGCATCGGAAGCCAGGGCAGAGCGGGCCGGCGGAAGCGATCTTCGATTT
>DATAGL010000599.1:0-4369 GCA_036263755.1 Chitinophagaceae bacterium
CTGCCGGCCGGTTACTACCAGCCCCAACAGCAGCAGCAATCCAAGCGTAGCAGCCGAACCGAAAGCGGAAATCAGGTAGGCGTTGTTGTTCCCCTCATCCAGAAAGCGCTGCTCCACGTATTTTACCAGTGTATCCAGGAGGCCGCTGCCAAAGAATAAAATAGCCGGCAACAGCCAGAGCAGGCTGTGCGCGGGGCGGTGTTTTTCCAGGTCATCCAGCTTTGTTTCATCGGCCGTTCCTTTCCGGGGAAAGCAGGTCAGCACCACTGCCGCCAGCGCCAGCACCACACCGGCTACCTTGATCCCGGTTGATTCCTCATCATAGAAATGGAGGGAAAAAAGAAAGGGAATGACCAGTGACAGTTTGTTGGCGACCGAGGTCACCGCCACACCGATCTTCTGCGCGCTGTACCCGATCACATTGAACAAAGTGACGAAGCACAGGCCCATCAAACCGGCCCAGGGCAGCCAGGGCGCATCGAACAGTTCCGCCGTAAAAGGAACCGAACCACTGACGGTACAGCCCGTTGCCACGCAGGTCCAGTAGTTGAAAACAATAGCCTGCAGGGGCGGGATCTTTAGCCGCTCCAGCACTTTGAACGAAAGTGTCAGGTAAGAAGTGAGTATAATGGATCCGATCAGGTAGAGCAAGCAAACGGTTTGAAGTAAAAGAATAAATTATTCAAAAAAGATTGGGTCGCCGGCCGTGGAGGACGGAACAAAATACCGGATCGAATCGCCTCCATGCTCCAGGGTGCGTACGAGCCGGGCCGCAGTCAGTTCCGGTGCGGGCAGACCGGCACCCAGGTGCAGACTTTCGTTGGTAATGACCCGGGCCTCATCCCAGAGGTCCGCATCGATAAAGGACTGGAGCAACCGGGCCCCTCCTTCCACCAGCACGCTCTGGATTCCCATCTGGTACAAGGCGTGCACCACCTGCGGTACCAGGTCCTCGGATCCGGTTATCTGGTAAAAGGCAGCCGAAAAGTCCCGCTGCGGTACGGCCTTCAGGTCTTCGATCGTATGCACCTCGTTGGTAAAGAAGATCGTCGGCGCCTCCCCGCTGAACAGCTTCAGGGAAGGCGGGAGGCGCCGGTTCCGGTCGATCACGAGACGGATCGGCTGCCGGCCCGGCCAGTGCCGGACCGTTAGTTCCGGGTTGTCGTACAGCGCCGTGTTGGTTCCTACCAGGATGGACATTTCCTGTGCCCGCCACCGGTGCACAATGCGGTTGGCCTGCGGGCGCGAGATCATTACCCGGGCGGTGCCGGCTCCCGCCATCCGGTGGTCGGCCGACCGGGCCCATTTCAGCACGATGTACGGCCGGTGCTTCGTATGAAACAGAAAGAACCGGCGGTTCAGGGAAAGACAGGCCGCTTCCTGCACCCCGGTTTTTACCGTAATGCCGGCAGCTTCCAGCTTTTCAATGCCCTTGCCGTTGACCTGCGGAAAAGGATCACGGCAGCCGACCACTACCGAGCGCACGCCTTCGCGCAGAATACGGTCGGCACAGGGAGGCGTTTTTCCAAAATGCGCACAGGGCTCGAGCGATACATACAAGGTGGATTCCGGAATCAGTGCCCGGTGCTCGGGGCGTACCGAGTCAAAGCAATGCACCTCGGCATGCGGACCACCGTACTGTGCATGATACCCCTCCCCGATGATGCGGCCATCCTGTACCAGCACGGCCCCTACCATTGGGTTCGGCGCTACCGCACCTTCCCCTAACCTGGCCAGCGCCAGGCAGCGTTCCATATACCGATCGTGTTCCGTCATGCTTTGCGAAACGCCAAAAATAAAGAATAGGGTTTAAGTTTGCCCCCAATCCCTCATTATGACCATCACCGAAGCGGAGCAGTCCCTCAGCCGCCAGTTGGAACCCCTTTACGGAACCGGTGAAGCATCGGGTATAGCCGCGTTGGTAATGGAACACCTTACCGGCCACGACCGGCTCCGGCGGCGGCAGGAAGGCGCGGTTCTCGACGCTGCCGCACACCGGCAGCTGGAATCATTCACCGCGCGGTTGCTGCAGCAGGAACCGGTGCAGTATGTACTCGGGGAAAGCTGGTTTTACGGAATGCGGTTGTATGTGGATCGCCACGTACTGATTCCCCGCCCCGAAACCGAAGAGCTGGTGGACTGGATCGTGCGGGAAGTGCGCGCCTCCGGCATCGCCACGCAGAAAGAGCGCCCGACCGAGCCCGATGCCACCACAGAGCTGAAGATACTGGATGTCGGTACCGGCAGCGGCTGCATTGCCCTGGCCCTGAAGAAAGCACTGCCGCGGGCGGAGGTCTGGGGCTGCGACTGCAGCGAGGGGGCACTGAACGTGGCACGCCGTAACGGTGCGGAGCTGGATATCCGCGTGGATTTTGTGGGACTCGATTTCCTGGATGCCGGCCAGCGCCGGCAGCTTCCGTCGGTGGACCTCATCGTCAGCAACCCGCCCTATATTCCCGAGAAGGACAAAGCCTCCATGCACCCCAACGTGCTCGAGCATGAACCGCACACGGCCCTCTTTGTGCCGGATGAGCATCCACTGCTCTTTTATGAAGCCCTGGCCGATTTTGCACACCACCGCCTGCACCGGGCCGGATCCCTTTACGTAGAGATCCACGAGGGCCTGGGCGCAGACGTGGTGGTGCTGCTGCACCGGAAAGGATTCACCGATGTGGTGCTGAAAAAAGACATGCAGGGAAAGGACCGGATGATCCGTGCCGGAAAGCTGAGGAATACCGAGTGAAGAATAAAGATTTAAGAAAGCTGAGGGGTCAAGCGTCGGCAGGCTTTTTGAAATCTTACATTGTATTGCGCTGCACTATAGAATAAGCCATTGCTGCGGGCAAGACTGATCAAACTGCCAGGGAAACCGGTGCACATAACGTCACCCTTCCTTTAAAGAATTGGTCACTGCATAAACGCCGTCTTCATTATTGCTAAACAACCTTCCGGCTCTCCAACTTCAAACACCAAACTTTAAACCTTAAACGTCCAACGCTCATCTACTTGACCAGCGCCACCACCTTCGCTTTGTGTTTTTTGGCAATGTTCATGATGCGGAAGACTTCGCCGTAGTACGCGCCGGTGTCGGCATTGATGACCACCGAAGGAGTATCCACCACCAGGCGATGCTTTTCAATTTGTGCCTGGAGCAGGGTATCCAGCAGGGCATTGTCGATGCGCTGGGAGCCCAGGTAATATTCGTGGTTCTTATCAACAGTTACGATGATATTTTGCTTGGCGCGGGTGTCCTTACCGCCGCGGGGATTGTTTACCCGCACCAGGTTAGGGTTGGCCAGGGTTGCCGCAATCAGAAAGAACAGCAGCAGGATGAACAGGATGTCGTTCAGCGGACCGGTATGTATTTCGCTGTGGGCTTTCAGCTTTCTGCGGATGTTCATCTTCTTTTCTTGGATTGTAAGTGAACTTTTATATCTGATGTACGGTGTACGATGTACGATAACGTGACTGGCTATCCAGGCTGATTTTACACCTAACACCACACATCACTCATCGTACATCAACGCGTGGGTTCCTGCAGCACGTCAATGAACTCCGCACTGCTGGCTTCCATCCGGTTGGCGGTTTTATCCACCTGGTTATTGAGGTAGTTGTGCGCGATGTAGGCGATCAGTCCGATCACCAGGCCTGTAGCTGAAGTGATCATCTTCGTATAAATACCATTGGCCATCGACTGGATCGTAAACTCACCGGTGGTGGCCAGGTCATAGAATAGGGTGAACATACCGATAATGGTACCGAGGAAACCGAACATCGGGGCGATACCGGCGATGAGCGAAAGAATAGAGAGGTTCTTCTCCATGTTGTACAGCTCCAGCTTGCCGACGTTTTCCATGCTTTTTTCAATGCTGTCGATCGGCTTGCCGATACGCTGGATGCCTTTGTCGATGATGCGGGCAACGGGGTTGTTTGTATTCTTGGCAAAAGACCGGGCTGCCGATACATTGCCGTTCACGATATGATCGCGGATAATGTTCATGAAATTGTTGTCGATGCGGGAAGCCTTGCGGATGGCGATCAGGCGCTCGGCAAAAACGTACACGGTAATGAGGAACAGGGCGATCAGCGGGATCATGATCCAGCCGCCCATCGTCAGCAGGTCGAGCAGGGAGGTGGATCCGCCGCTGGCAGCGGCGGTGGTGGCAGCAGCCGAGGAAGTATCAATCTGAAGCAGGTGAATCATAGTCAATCTTCTTTAAAGCCGTAAATGTACTATAACGGGAACAATAACGGGAACGGGTCCCTATTATTTTGCATCCCTTCCGTTCTATAACAAAAAAGGCGGGCAGTACCCTGTACCGCCCGCCTTTTTTTGGGAGATCTTAACAATCAGACTCCGCCGGTAGTG
>DATAGL010000600.1:0-5057 GCA_036263755.1 Chitinophagaceae bacterium
AGGTCAGCTACGCAAACGCCGTTTTTTTCCGGGTCATGCTTTTCCGGATATTCTCCCGGTGCATGGCACCCCACTCGCTTAAGGAGTGCAATACATCATCCAGGGTTTCGGCATAACCGGACAATTCGTATTCCACCACCACGGGGGTGCCCGTAAATACGTTCCTTTTCACAAAGCCATTCATTTCCAGGTCCTTCAATTCCGCCGACAGCACCTTTGCCGATATGCCCTCTATTACCCGCTGCAGTTCATTAAAGCGCTGGTTGCCTTCTTTAAGGGCTACAATGATGCGCAATTTCCATTTGCCGCCGATAACGTAGAGGGCATCGGCAATGGAGTTCAGGGTGGCTTTGCATTCGGGTTCCGTACGGGGCGTTTTTGTTTTCCGTTTGGCCATAACAGGAGTTTAACAGTAACGTGCAGGTAACCACTTACCTTTTGTATAGTGCTTACTTTATGTAAGTGAAGGTACATAGGTTTGTGTTCTCCTAACAAACAAAACAAAAAAGCAATGACTACATGGACACTGGACCCCACGCATAGCGAATTAGGGTTTAAAATCAAGCACCTGATGATCAGTAACGTAACCGGATCCTTCAAGAAATTCACCGCAGAAGCCGTAACGGAAGGAGAGGATTTTACTTCGGCGCAAATCCGCCTCACGGCTGAAATGGCTTCCATATTTACCAACAATGAACAACGGGATGCGCACCTGCGGAATTCCGATTTTTTTGAAGCGGACCGGTACCCTGAACTGACCTTCCAATCCACCAGGATGGAAAGGATCGACAGCGACACGTATTCCCTGTACGGAGACCTGACCTTAAAGGGAGTCACCAAGCCGGTAAAGTTGTCCATTGAATACAATGGCGTGATAAAAGATCCCTGGGGCGGCGAAAGAGCCGGCTTTGTGGTAACGGGTAAAATCAACCGCAGTGACTGGGGCATCAATTTCAATGCATTGCTGGAAACCGGCGGTGTGGCGCTGAGCAATGAAGTGAAAATCTTCAGTGAGATCCAGCTGGTGAAACAGGTGGTTGAAGAGCTCGTATAAAAATCTTTATTCAACATCTAAAACGAATAGTATGTCTATAAAACGAAAATTAGTCCGGGTACATGCTCCTCAGGCGCAGCCGGGCTTCCTGGGAGCGGGCCATACCGCCCGTCCCGTAATCAACGGCGCCTTTTCAGACAGTGATCCCTTCATCATGCTTATGGATGATATGCTGGATAAAAAAGACACGACGCCCGTGGGCGGTCCGCACCCCCACGCGGGTTTTGAAACGGTGTCCCTGTTACTGGAAGGGGAAGTGGGCGATGAAGCCAATAAAATGAAAGGGGGAGATTTCCAGATGATGACGGCGGGCAGCGGCATTGTACACACCGAAACAATAGATAAGATCGCGAAGATGCGGTTGCTGCAGCTTTGGCTGAACCTGCCGAAGAAGGACCGGTGGGTGCCCCCGCGGGTCCAGGATCTGCCCCTGGAGCATGTGCCGTCCCTTTCCAAAGACGGCGTGCACATAAAATTGTACAGCGGTGCGCTTTCCGGTATCCAATCGCCCGTACAGAATTATGTGCCGATGATTGTGGCAGATATCACTATTGAGTCCTGTACCTCCACCGTTCAGCAGATACCGGCCAATTACAACGCCTTCCTGTATGTGATCCGGGGCAGTGTAACCGTCGGCGGAGCGGGCAAGCCGTTACACGAAGACCAGGTAGGCTGGCTGAGTCTGACAGCAGACGCTGCAAACAGCGATTTGCAATTGACCGCCGGCGACCAGGGTGTCCGCTTTGTGCTGTATGCCGGAAAGCCGACCGGTGAAAACATTGTTGCCTACGGTCCGTTCATTGCGGATAGTTCCGAAGACATCAAACGGTTGTACCAGGAATACCGGCAGGACAAGATGAAACACATATCCACCGTGCCGGACAGTCAGCGGATAAGGTTATAAGAGGGAGTTTGAGCGGAGGGATGAACCGGCTCCGCTATTGCCAGGGCCCCCGTAAAGCGTTCGCGGGTGCTTTGCTTCACCGGGTGTATTTCATGCGGAGCAGGTTCCAATCCCCATTAATGAGCCATTTTTAATAAAAACGGCAGTGTTCCAGCCTAGGGAGGAATACGGCCGTTTTCGGCTGCCTGTACCGCCTGGCCCGGGACCTATTGCGGCCGGGGCGGAAGTTTTGGTACGAAGGCTTCCTGTCCGGAAGAGGACTGCTCCTCCGCCCGTGCATGCCCAACCTCTAGAACTTGCACATTCCTGCGCTTTTGAATACATTGCCGGGCCAACGGTAAGGAGAACTGCCCGCGCAGCGCCTGCCGTGGCACCTGCAAATACCGGACAATGACCATAGAGTTAACCCTTGATGAGAACGACTTTTTAACGCATCAGCTGTTCCTGGCTTCGAAGTCGGACCGGATCCGAAGAAAACGGCAAAGGAGCCGGTTCATCCTGCCCTTCATCTATCTCTTCTTCAGCCTTCTCTTTCTTTTGGAGGAAAGGCAGGGATTGGCTATCGTATTTTTTCTTTTCGGGCTGTTCTGGTTCATTGGTTTTCCCTATTGGGACAGAAAGCGCTATATAAAGCATTACCAGGGATTCATCCGGGAACATTACAAAGACCGGCTGGGAAAAGGCGGCACCCTGGAGTTTACGGACGAGTACATAACCGCCAGGGATAATGGAAGTGAAAGCAAGGTGCGGACCAGCGAGGTGGAAGCGATAAACGAAGTGCCATCGGCCCTGTTTGTCCGGCTGAAAGGCGGGCAGTCCTTTATTTTGCCGAAGGACAAGATCCGGGACCCGGATCAATTGATCCAACGGTTGAAGCAGCTGGCCGGCCATCTGCAAATCCACTATACCGTGGAAGAAAGCTGGGCCTGGAAATAGGGAAGGGCCTGGAATACGGTTCTTCGTCATCTGTTTTGAACAGGAGGGTGCGGATGGCTGGTGCTGTGCAGGGGTATGGAGTTTCGTTCCAGTTGACCAGATCATGCAAAGAGCTGTTTCCGGGAACCTATGTCCTGGCGTGCCGCATCGGCAGGGAAACAGGGTGCGGGCAAACAGTTCTGGATTGAATGATGTGATCCAACACCAGGATGTACACAAAGCTTGATCTGTCAGACGCCTATTTTCTGAATACGCATAACCGTTGTCCGTAATCGTTTGACAAACATATGAGGAACTACCTACTAATATTGCTGGTGACGCTGGCCGCATGTGGACAGGAACAGGTGATTATTCAAGAAGTAAATGATGAAGGCAGGTCGGACAAGCATTATATTCAGGGATCTATTTTATCCGGTTCAACTGCAAAGGATACCCTTCTGTATTACAAGTTTGACTTATTGACGGATTCGATAATATTTAAGGAAAGCCCCGAATTGAATATTGGAATCTCCTATTCCTGTATTAACCAGGACAGCTCCTTTTCCATCGGGCTTGCCTTTAATGCTATCCAGAATAACAGGGCAACCGACACGGCTTTCATTCCGGGTACTCCAAACAGGCAGTACTTTACCAATGTCAGGAGCCAGAACCCTGGAAGGCGCATGGGCACATCGTTCCAATTTGTCAAAGACAGTCATCCGGCTCCGGTTACTGCCACGCATTTAACGGGCAAGGAAAAAATGCATGAATTTCTGAGCCTGTTCAAATCAGAGCTGGAAGAATGTATGAAAAAGAATGACACCCTTCTACTTACAGCTACGAATCATTTGGATGGGTATTTTCGGAGTTCCAGCATCAAACTCATTAAAGAATAACGCTTCGTGCACGAAAGCAGCACTAAAACAAAGGGTGGTTGCTCCAAGGGTGAATTCCCTGATCCGGGTGACCTACACGTAAACTCAATAACTTTAAGTGCCGGTACATCGGAAATAGGGGAAACCGACCTGCGGGTGTCCGGCAGGCCGGTCCGAAGGGCCGGGATGAAATAAATAATGCAACAAAAAGAATACTGATGTCCATAACAAAGGAAGCGGAGCTCACCGGGATGAGAAAGGTTAGTGAAGCAGTGGCCTGTACCTTGAAGGCCATGAGCGGATATGCCCGGCCCGGTATGACCACGAAGCAATTGGATGACTATGGGGGAAGCCTGCTTTTGAACTGGGGTGCCCGGTCGGCGCCCCACCTGGCTTATGGTTTTCCGGGACGGACCTGCATCAGCGTGAACCATGAATTCTGCCATGGCATTCCATCCGCCCACCGGGTGCTGGAGGAAGGCGATCTGGTCAATATTGACGTATCGGCGGAGCTGGATGGTTTCTGGTCCGATAACGGCGCTTCTTTTGTGCTGGGTAAGGACATCAACATGCACCAGCCCTTGATAGCGGCTTCTAAACGGATCCTGCAAAAGGCCATCTCCGGCATAAGAGGCGGTGTTCGCATAGCCGACATCGGGCAGCTGATGGAAACGGAGGCCCGGAAACGGGGTTATAAGGTCATCCGGAACCTGACGGGGCACGGGATCGGCCGGAGCCTCCACGAAGCACCGGCCGAAATCGCGAATTACCGGGACCGGAACAACCGGGAGCGGTTCCGGAAGAACTCCGTTGTAGCGATTGAAACGTTTATATCCACGACATCAACGTATGCCGAAACCGGAGAAGACGGGTGGACAATGGTCGGAAATAAGGGTGGGTTCATGGCGCAGCACGAACATACCATCGTGGTTACGGACAGGGAACCCATTATTCTGACCGGGCGAAACGGTATCTGGAACTGACCCGCATCCTGGAAGGAAAGGTTGATACCTGTCTGTTTTGCCTGAATCGGAACGGGTATTTGCAATTTCCGGAGACTTGAGCAGCCAAGCGCCTGGCTTTACATATCTTTTCCATTAACGGATAGACATCTCTTATACTTAATCATAAAGAATGAGGAAGCTGATAGCAGCCATGAATCTGACGCTGGATGGGTATTGCGACCATACAGCCATTGTTCCGGATGATGCCATACACCAGCATTACCATGAGCTGTTGCAGGGTGCCGGTGCCATTTTATACGGCCGGATCACGTACCAGCTTATGGAATACTGGCCTACGGTGGTGG
>DATAGL010000601.1:0-5210 GCA_036263755.1 Chitinophagaceae bacterium
ATCGATGGTGGACCAGCGGCTGCGGTTGCGGATTTTCATCCGCAGGTAACGGTCGTAATAGTAATCTTCATCATACCGATCATCGCGCCGGTCCGACTCATACTTCCGCTCCTGACGGTCCTGCCTTGTCTCGGTATGCACATAGGCATCCTGCGGCCGGGTAGGAGAATAGTACACATCGTCGGGAGTTTGTCCGGTTTTATAAGCTGAAGTACAGCTGGCCAGAAAAGCAAGGGAAAGCAAGGGTAGAAAAGATTTCATAACCGCTTATTTTATGGTTTAAAAACGGATGCGTTACATTTGCTCCGCGCCAAAATTTAACCATCCGAATGTAAATTACTGCCTTTTGCTGTTAAACAAAAGATAAAGAAAAGGCTGGTTTTCAAGGCGGCGCAAAGGCTTAAATACACCAGATTTCCTGGTCCATAAGTTCCATGTTTCCGTTGCTTCACAGGCGCCTTTCCGGGTAATGTTTGGGGAGGTTATGGAAACGGATAGACAAATCAACCGATCAACTTTAAAAGCATTATGAGCAAAGCAATAACATCACGGGCAGAAGATTATTCCCAATGGTACAACGACCTCATCATAAAGGGCGGCCTGGCCGATTATTCGGCCGTGCGCGGCTGCATGGTCATCAAGCCCTATGGCTTTGCCCTCTGGGAAAACATGCGCGATGTGCTGGACCGCATGTTCAAGGATACGGGTCACCAGAATGCCTACTTTCCGCTCTTCGTGCCCAAAAGCCTTTTTGAAGCCGAGGAGAAGAACGCCGAGGGCTTTGCCAAGGAATGCGCCGTGGTTACCCATTACCGCCTCAAAAGCGACCCTTCTGCCAAGGGGAAGCTGATGGTGGACCCGGAAGCCAAACTGGAAGAAGAGCTGGTGGTACGCCCGACCAGTGAGGCCATCATCTGGAATACCTACCGCGACTGGATCCAGTCCTACCGTGACCTTCCGATCCTGGTGAACCAGTGGGCAAACGTGGTGCGCTGGGAAATGCGTACCCGTCTGTTCCTGCGGACGGCCGAGTTTCTTTGGCAGGAAGGGCATACGGCCCATGCCACTGCGGAAGAAGCGGTGGAAGAAACGCGGAAGATGCTGGATGTATATGCCACGTTTGTGGAGGAATATATGGCCCTGCCGGTGATACGGGGTGTTAAAACGCCATCGGAGCGCTTTGCGGGCGCCGAGGACACCTATTGTATTGAGGCACTGATGCAGGATGGTAAAGCCCTTCAGGCAGGCACCTCCCATTTCCTGGGTCAGAACTTCGCGAAAGCATTTGACGTGAAATTTCTCAGCAAGGAAAACAGGCAGGAATATGTATGGGCAACCAGCTGGGGGGTAAGCACCCGCCTCATCGGGGCGCTCGTCATGGCGCATAGCGATGACCAGGGCCTCGTGCTGCCTCCGCGCATTGCACCGGTGCAAGTGGTGATCGTACCCATTTATAAGGGTGAGGAACAGAAAGCACGCATTGATGCCTATGTAGACGGAATGATCCGCGAACTGAAGGCCAAAGGCATTTCGGTTAAATACGACGACAACGACAATAACCGACCCGGATGGAAATTCGCGGAGTATGAGCTGAAGGGTGTACCAGTTCGCGTAGCCCTTGGCCTGCGCGACCTGGAAAACGGGGTCGTGGAGATCGCCCGCCGCGATACGAAGGAAAAAGAAACCGTAGCGCTGGACGGAGCCATTGCCCACATCCAGGGGCTGCTCGAATCCATTCAGCAAAACCTGTATCAGCGGGCGCTTCAGTTCCGTACCGGGCATACTACGAAGGCCGACAGCTGGGAGGAGTTGGTCCGCATACTGGATGAAAAAGGCGGCTTTGTATCTGCGCATTGGGACGGCACAGCCGAAACGGAAGAAAGCATCAAGGAAAAAACAAAGGCCACGATCCGCTGCATCCCGCTGCAGAATGAACCCGAAGAAGGATCCTGTATCCTTACCGGGAAGCCTTCCAAACAGCGGGTCCTCTTTGCCCGGGCCTATTGACCGGTAAGCGAAGGCTATCCGTACAGGAGCCGGCGATCAGAATTTATTAGCGCCTGAAACAGGTATGCATGGGAAGATTATTGGCCCGGTATACCTTAATTGCCGGGAAAAGACCGGGGACGACCAAAGGTCTTTTCCCGGTATTTTTTTTGATTATCTTCCGTACCGAACGGAACCAACACACTCACCCGCTGGCCCGGTTTTTTAGTGGGCACAGCGAATAAAAAGATGCTTAGACATGGAACAATCCAACGCGCTGTTTTCCCTGACCATTGATCCGGTAACCAAGGCTCACCTGACGGAGACCGTCAAATGGAGCCGCTTCCTTTCCATTGTAGGATTTATTCTCTGCGCCCTGATGGCGTTGCTGGGCCTTTCCTTCGGGGCCTTCATGAGTTATTTTGGTTCCGGGGCCGGGAACCCCGAGGCGGCGGCCGTAGCTACCGCTGGTGGCCTTACTTCTACCATTACGCTGATCCTGATCGCCGTCCTGTACTTCTTTCCCTGCCTGTACCTGTACCGCTTTTCGGTGCGGATGCGGCACGCCTTGAACGGCAACAGCCAGCAGGACCTGAACGATTCCTTTTCCAACCTCCGGGCGGCATTCCGTTTTGTGGGTATTATCACAATGGTTGTATTAGCCTTGTACCTGCTCGGTTTTGCGCTGATCATTGCCGGTATAGCCATGGCCTGACGGAGCGTGGGATCTTTTTCTTCCTGCTCAGGTGTCCAGCCGATGCATTTTATTCTCAGTCTCCGGATATCGCCTCCGGGCTTACTTTACCGTATGCTTTGGGGTTCACAAATGAAGCGTTAAGTGCCTGCCAGTGAATTGTAATCTTTGAGCAGCACTTCAAGAAAGGTGTAGGGAGGCAGCTCGGTCTGAATATTCAGGTGGGCGCGGATCTTGTCGCTGGCATTCACGGCGAGGTCGGCATCGCGGTTCTTGCGCGCAGCCTCCAAAATGCTTTTGATGGCATTGATGTCCCGGTCGCTCAGCCGCATCACCTGCGGGAACTGCGGTATGTAGTCATCCGCTACCTGCTGGAAGACGGTATCCTCGATTGCGGCTTTTTGCCGGGTCCGCACCAGCAGGGTATGGGCCAGCAGGTCGCCCAGGCGCTGCTGCTTTTTAGAGTTTACCAGAACGATATCGGTGATCAGGAGGAGAAGGCTGAATCCGAGGCCGAAATACATGACCATGCCAAAGACGGCCGTCCCGAAGCTGTTCAGGACCAGGATGATGTAGATCATCATCAGAATGGTGTAATCTGCCGTACGGATCAGGAAACGGATGATGATCTGGCTGATGCCCGCTCGGCCGCCATTCTCACTGACCACCTGCAACTTCATCAGCCGCTTGCCCACGCTCTGTCCCTGCATAAAAATTTCACAGAGGGGGTGATAGAGGATGGCCGGGAGGTACAGGAGCAGCCCGATGCCCCACATATTGTAGGCATCATCATCCGACGTCATTTTCCGCTGCAGGGAATCCATGATCCGGGCCATCAGCACGCCGTAAAAAATGAGCAGCACCATATCGATCATCCAGGCAAACAGGCGCCGGTGGAACGGTGCCGCCTCAAATTCAATATCGATGTTAAAGGACGTGGTGACGCGGATAAAGGCCATGTGCCTGGTTAATTTTTACCAAGATAGGGCGGTAATCGGAATCGGGCAGTCATTCCTTCATAAAAAATAGTATTTTACCAACCCAAAAATGCTGCGTGCGCGAAGGCCTATTCATAAAAAAAAACAAGGACCGCTGGGAGCGGTTGCAGATGGAGGAAGAAGCCGGTCCTGATGAAATGGCTGCTTCCTTCACCCGGCTTGTCGACGACCTGGCTTATGCAAAGACCTTTTATCCCACCAGCCGGGTAACGCGTTACATCAACGTGCTGGCTTCGCGCATTTACCTCAGAATTTATCAGAGCCGTAAAGAGGAATCCAACCGCCTGCTGCATTTCTGGAAGTATGATGTACCGCTTACGGTGGCCAAGCACTACAAGTCGTTGTTGTTCGCTTTCGGGATCTTCCTGCTGTTTTACGGGATCGGTTTCTTTACCTCTTTAAAGGATGATGCTTTTGCCCGCTCGGTGTTCGGTGAAGAGTACATTAACAAAACGGAAGAGAACATAGAATCGGGAAACCCGTTTGGCATTTACCAGTCGGGGAATTCCTTTTTCCTGATGATCGCCTTCTTCATCAACAACACCATTGTGTGCTTTATCAATTTCGTTAAAGGCATATTACTGGGGTTCCTTTCGCTGACCAGTCTGGCGCGGGAGTCGATGCGGTTCGGCGTTTTCCACCATATGTTCTACGCCAAGGGTTACGGCCTGGCCTTTTACGGGGCCGTCATGCTTCATGGCCTGCTGGAACTGACCGCCATCATAGTATCCTGCGGTGCGGGCCTGGCCATGGGGATCTCCGTTATTTTTCCCGGAACGGACCGCCGCTGGGCTGCGTTAAAGCAGGGCGTAAAGGACGGTGTAAAGATCGTGGTAGGCCTGGTGCCGGTGCTGTTTATGGCCGCTTTTTTTGAAGGCTTTGTGACCCGCCATTACAAAATGCCGGTGGTGCTGAACCTGCTGCTGCTGGGGGCTTCCGCCACGTTTATCATCTGGTACTTTATTCTTTACCCCATTCGTTTACGCAGGCGCGGCGTTACCGGCCATACATCCCATGGCTGAGGCAATCCGGAACATGTTGCGGGGTATAAATTACAGGACACTGTGCTTCCTGTTCTGCCTGTTCCTATCCCTTGGTGGACAGGCACAGGACGATACCCTGCCGGTTTACCGGCCTGACCTTGATACAGTGGCCATTGTTGAACCGCCGTTCAGTGAAGAGGAAGAAGATGAGGAACCTATAGCGTTTGACTCCCTTTCGGGTTTGCCCCCAAGCTACCGGCCGGCGTCCGTGAACGATACAACTGCTTTATCCGCACTGCGGAGCGACCCGGCCTTCTGGTATGCCACATATGAGCCGGCAAAAAAGAAAAAGGATAAGGTGGTTCAGCAAATGGAGCCCCCGTCCAGAAGCAATATCCGCTCGTTCCAGACGGTACTCTGGGTCCTGATCATTGTCTGCTTTTCGGCAGTGATCATCTGGTTTCTCGCAGCCGGTAACGTCCGGCTGTTCCGCAAGCGCTCCCATGCCCTCCAGGAGGAGGAAGCGGCAGGCGATGAGGATATATTTAC
>DATAGL010000602.1:0-3749 GCA_036263755.1 Chitinophagaceae bacterium
CGATGTACGGTGTACGATGTGCCTGATTGACGATTGACGATTGACGATTGACGATTGACGATTGACGATTGACGATTGACGATTGACGATTGACGATTGACGATTGACGATTGACGAACTAATTTGGGGCTATCTAAGTTACAATATATCCTCTGCGTCTTTGCGGCCCTTAGCGCCTTTGCGTGAAATAAAAACCGCCGGCAGGCGGACCCTTGTCAACCCTTCAACTGATCAACTCCAAATTCCCAATTCCCAACGCCCAATTCCTAACTCCATCCCGCTAATCCGCGGTTATGTAAGAAGCCGACCAGTAGCGCCAGTCGTAGGCGTGCGGGTCGTTGGCATCCGTAGGCCGGACGGGCCGGTGCAGCACCTCTTTGCGCAGGATGCCCTGGCGCACCAGCACTTCGCGGGCGGCGCGGATGCGTTCCTGTACGCCTGGCTCTTCCATCCAGCGGCGCTGCGGCGGTTCAAAGCCCACCTTGTTGCGGCGCCAGACCACCGATTCCGGCAGCCGGTCTTTCAGGGCGGTACGCAGCAGCCATTTGGTCCAGCCGTTCCGGATCTTCATTCCGGGAGGCAAGGAAAAGAGGAACCGGGCCAGCTCTGCACTGACAAAGGGCAGGCGCACTTCGGTGCCGTGTGCGGAACTGTTGCGGTCGGCGTAGCGGAGCAGCTCGTGCAGACCGTACACAAACGCGTTGAAGTGAAGCGCGCCGTTCAGGTTCAGCTGTACGGGCAGGCTGTGGTACAGGTGCTTCCGGTGAGCCGCCACGAAATCGGGATGCAGCTCCGGGTGGCGGGCAGCTCCTTTCTCCCGCTGCCGCGTCCATTGCGCTGCGGCAAAATCGGGAAACAGGGCAGCCGCTTTTTCCCGTGCACCGAAAGCATCGGTAACACCCAGCGCACGCGCGGCGGCCAGCTCCCCGCTGCTGTTGAGGCGGCGGCCCCGGTACAGCTCCTGCCAGTACCATTTGTAGTATTTGGGATAACCGGCCAGCAACTCGTCTGCACCCTGGCCGTCCAGCAGTACCGTTACCCCGTGTGCCCGGGCTGCAGCAAACACCTCGTATTGCGCCAGCACGCTGGCCGAGTGCACGGGCTCTTCCTGGTGCTCCATGACGCGGTCCATCAGGTGGGGCACCTCCGGGCCGGCGATGGGTACGGGGATATGCTCCAGCCCCAGCGCGCGGGCGACGGCCGCCGCCTGCGGCCCTTCGTTTTTTTCAAAGCCTTCGAATACGGCCGTGAAGCAGCGGTGGGTGAACCGCGGAGAGCCGGCCGCCACGCAGAGCGCCGCAATGGCCGAGGAGTCCAGGCCGCCGCTCAGACTGGTGCCTACCGGCACATCGCTGCGCAGGCGCTTGCGTACCGAATCTTCCAGGAGTTGCGTCAGCCGGGCCACCGCTTCCGATTCCCCGATCTGAACAGGAGTTTCCAGGTAGATCTGCCCGTACCGCTCTTCGGTTACCGTGCCGGTTCGCGGCTCGATGCGCAGCCAGCTGCCGGCCGGCAGGGCATGGATGTTTTCAAAAAAGGTTTCGCCGCCATTGGCCGGGTTGGCGGTATAGCCGATAGTGAGGTAGTTGTAGAGCAGGTGGTGATTCACCGAGCGGGGAAAGCCGGCCGCCCAAAGACTTTTCATTTCGGAGGCAAAGAGGAACCGGTCATCCTCCACGGCATAAAAAAGAGGCTTTTCCCCGAACCGGTCGCGGGCGGCATAGCCCATTCCTTCCTGCTCGTCCCAGAGCACAAAGGCAAACATGCCGTCGAAGCGCTCCAGGCTGCCCGGGCCCCAGGCCTGCCAGGCGGCCAGCACCACTTCGGTGTCCGACTGCGTGCGGAAGAGGTGGCCGGCTGCAGCCAGCTCCGATTTTAATTCAAGGTAGTTATACAACTCGCCGTTATAAACGATGCGGTAGCGTCCGGCGTAGGCCATCGGCTGGCCGGCGGCTTCGCTGCGGTCGATAATGCAGAGGCGGCGGTGGCCGAACGCAACGGTACGGCGGTCACTGATCCAGTATCCTTCCGCCTCGGGACCGCGGTGGGTAAGACGGGCCGTAGCGGCCCGCAGGGAAGGCTCGTCAATGGGAGCGCCGAAAGAAAGTATACCGGTAATGCCGCACATAAGGTGAATAGCCCGGTAAAAGCGAAGCATTGCATGGGTCATGCCGTTCGGCAACGGGCTGCAGTGGGCTAAGTTAGGGCGTTGCACCTATATTCTGCAGGCAGTTGCTGCTGCTGTTCTTCCTGTCTCAAACGAAAGGGATGCTTACAGGGTAAAATGCAGTTGTGCCGATACTTCATCCCAGGCCATCAGCAGGGTGCCGCCGCCCGGGGCGTCGAAGAACTGCATGGTGAAATATTCGGCGTTGGCTGCGCTTTTTGCCGAGGGAATGTCGAAGCGGAATACGTCAAGCCGGGTGTCGGGCTTCAGGCCCCAGGAAAAGGTATTGCTGTTGAAGACCACGGTCCAGCGATCGGGATAGGGAATGCAGTAGAGGATGTAGCGTCCCTTCGGTACCCGGCGGTTCTGGATGGTCACCGGCCGGAACAGCTCGATCTCCGTGGCTTCGTTGGCCCCGAGCCGCCAGGGTTCGCCCCATTTGAGCAGGGATCCGAAGATGGTGCGGCCCTGCCGGTGCGGCCGGCTGTAAATCACACGGGCCACGAGCTGTGCGTCTTTTTCAGCCATTTTGCGGATGGGAAAGTCCACGGGAAAATAAACGATGTCCATGGGTGAGCGGTCTACCGGGGTATAGGGGTTGGCCGGTCCCTCGGTAGTGGGCAGGGCGGTGTCTTTCTTGGGCGTGTTGGTGGTAATGGGTTTTTGTTGCTCCCCTTCACCGGTACAGGAGCAGAGCAACACAAGGGCAATGGCCGGGAGCAATTTCATGTGCGAAAAATACATCATTTAAAAAAATCCGCCGCAGCGGGTGGTTTGGTTTGGGTTCCCGGAGTCCGTTGCCGAAAAGTCCGGTTGTTCGCTTAAGGTTGCCCCGATGCATAGCGGTTGACACCTCTGGCCATCTGTACACCCACCGGGAAATGCGTGCCCGGGCCTTCCCGGAACCCGCTAACCGCGGCAAAATCCAGGGGCCGCTTTTGCCCGGATAACGGCCAGTTCCGGTAGACACTGTCCAGCCGGAGGAACAGCTGCCGCTCGCTTTCTGTTACCGGTACCGTGAACGAGCTGTCCGTTACGGCCACCCACGACTGAAAGCCGGTGACCCGTCCTTTGGCGTCTGTCCGGAACCGGTGCCGGGTAAGACTATAGAGACCGCAGCTGATTTCCGCAACATACTGCGCTTCGATGCGGTTGCCCGCATACCGGTTGCCGTACAG
Organism: Chitinophagaceae bacterium; assembly: GCA_036263755.1. Lineage (GTDB taxonomy): Bacteria > Bacteroidota > Bacteroidia > Chitinophagales > Chitinophagaceae > Flavisolibacter. The sequence goes on from DATAGL010000602.1 coordinate 3,346, forward strand.
CGATCTGCAGCCGCAGCAGCTAACCATGGTTCTGACTTCCACGGCGGTATTGCCGGGCAGTTCTTCCCGGGTCACCGTGCGGTGGAGGTCCTGCATGCAGGAGGAAAACAACAGCAGCAGGCATCCGGACAGGAACAAGGAACGCATGGGCAAAGAATAAAAAAGGGACAAACACTTTTATTTGTCCCTTCCCTGATTATTTAAGGCTGATGGGCATCGACACGCTCAGTTCATCCCAGCCGATCCAGAGGCTGGGGCCGTTGGCTCCTTTCTCGAAATACATGGTGAAGGCTTCCACCGGGGCGGCGTTCTTTTGAACGGGAACCGTTACGCGGGCCACGTCTTTTTTCTCGTCGTATTTAAAGGCGCCCCAGGTATCGGTGTCCTTGTTCAGGATCATCGTC
>DATAGL010000603.1:0-2783 GCA_036263755.1 Chitinophagaceae bacterium
TCTTCGTCGAAGTCCGTATTGCGGCGCTGGCGGTTCTTGTCTTTGGCGGCGTCTTCATACGCTTCCTGCATGAGCTTCATGCTCTCATCGAAGTTCTCCACGCCGCATACTTTCTTGCCCCATTTCCTTCCTACCTGGAAAATGTACAGGTCGAGGTAGGTGTCCTCCTCGAAATCGGATCCCTGGTCGGAGTTGGTGCGGTACAGGAAAGAATTGATCAGCGAGGGGCTGCTGTACAGGGCCTGTTCGATCCGTTTTTCATAAGGCCGGTACCGGAGGGTTTGCTGGGTAAAGTATTCTTCCGGCTCCTCCTGTTCGGCCATCCGCCGCCAGTTGCCGCCTTCAAGGTCATAACGGCTCATGTCTTCCTGCCAGTCGGCGGGGTTGGTCTCCAGTGCCACCACATCGGCGCCCCGGATGGCGAGGTAAAAGGAATCGGACAGGTGAAACACCATCTTGCTGCTGACGTGCATTGTTCCGAAGAGGTAGGAAGGCTTCTTCATGCCTTTGCCGGAGATTTCCCACAGGAGGCTCGGGTATTTTTTGGATTTCAGTCGCGTGGCGGTCTGGCCGGAGGCAATAAGGGTACAAAAGCTCAGCACAAGGAGAAGGAAACGGTTCGGCATAACGGAGATTAAGAGGGGTCTTGCCCGCAAAAGGTTGAACGATAATGGAAATTCGCTTAAAAACGGGATTATATAGGAAAAAAAACGGAAAAAGTTGGAAATATCCTACTTTTGCCGGCCTATAAAGCTAAATGACCAAACCCGGTGCCGTAAGACCGTGGTTTTGGAGACTTTCACTTCCGGCTACTCCGCCCGGTTTTGCGTCATGAGGCATAAAACAGAAACACAGCCCATGAAGCTTTCACAATTCAAGTTTGACCTCCCGCTCAACCTGATTGCCCAACATCCTGCGAAAAAACGTGAAGACGCCCGACTGATGGTCGTTCACCGGAAAACCGGAGAGATCGAAAACAAGTACTTCCGCGATATTCTCGATTATTTCGACGACAAGGATGTATTTACGGTAAACAACACCAAAGTATTTCCCGCCCGCATGTACGGCCGCAAGGAAAAAACCGGTGCCAAGATCGAAGTATTCCTGCTGCGCGAGCTCAACAAGGAGCACCGCCTGTGGGATGTGATCGTGGACCCGGCCCGTAAGATCCGCGTGGGCAACAAGCTCTATTTCGGCGACGATGAGGACCTGGTTGCCGAAGTGATCGACAACACGACATCGCGCGGCCGCACCATCAAGTTCCTCTTCGAAGGCAACGAAGATGAGTTCCGCCTCGTGCTGGAAAAGCATGGCGAAACCCCGCTCCCCAAATACATCAAGCGCAAGCCCGAAGAAGACGACCGCGAGCGGTACCAGACGGTGTACGCCAAGCACGAAGGTGCCGTAGCTGCCCCGACGGCCGGCCTCCACTTCAGCCGCGAGCTCATCAAGCGCTGCGAGATCAAAGGCATCCGTTTTGCCGAAGCCACGCTGCATACGGGCCTGGGCACCTTCCGGCCAATCGAGGTGGAAGACCTGAGCAAGCATAAGATGGATGCGGAGTATTACCGCATCGAGGACACGGCCTGCAAGATCGTGAACAAGGCCAAGGAAACCGGCCACCGCATCTGCTCCATCGGCACCACCACCATGCGCGCCCTGGAATCCTCCATCACGGCCCAGCGCCTGCTGAAGCCCTCCGAAGGCTGGACGAACATCTTCATCCACCCGCCTTACGACTTCAGCATCGCCGACTCCCTGGTCACCAACTTCCACCTTCCGAAAACCTCCCTGCTCATCATGACCTGCGCCTTCGCCGGCTACGACCTCACCATGGAAGCCTACCGCCGCGCGATCAAGGACAAGTACCGGTTCTTTTCGTACGGAGACGCCATGCTGGTAATTTAACCACACCTTCCTGTAAAGGAAATAGGAATTGGGAATTAGGTATTAGGATTTGGAATTACAGATTCCTAATAGGAAATAACCATAAAAGAAAAAGCCGTCATACAGATGATGGCTTTTTCTTTTATGGTTGCAGATGTTTGAAACTCCAAACACCTAATTCCCAATTCCTAATTCCATACTAAAGGCCGAACAATCCCGCATTCAACTGCTGCAGCACCTGCGTCTTCTGGGCGGCAGGTACGAGCACGGAGATGTTGTGCTCGCTGCCCCCGTAGGATACCATGCGCACGTCGGTGTTGGCCAGGCTGTTGAAGGTTTTCTGAAGCGCCTCGGAATTGGCGGCGATCTCGTTACCCACGATGGACACGATGGTAAGGTCGGCTTCCACTTCCACCACGCCCAGGGCTTCCAGCTCCTGCCGGATGGCCGGCAGCGAACCGGCATTGTCGATCGTCAGTGAAACCGCCACCTCGGAAGTGGTGATCATGTCGATGGAGGTCTTGTATTTCTCAAACACCTCGAAAATCTTCCGGAGGAAGCCGTAGGCCAGCAGCATGCGGCTGCTGCGGATGTTGACGGCCGTGATGCCGTCCTTGGCGGCCACCGCCTTCACGCCCTTGGAAGCGGCGCTGGAAGTGATGGTCGTGCCTTTCGCTTCCGGTTCCATCGTATTGAGCAGCTTTACCGGCACGTTGAACTGCTGCGCCGGCCAGATAGAGGCCGGGTGCAGGATCTTGGCGCCGAAATACGCCAGTTCCGCCGCTTCGTCAAAGCTCAGGTGGTCGATGGGTATGGTCTTGTTCACGATCCGGGGGTCGTTGTTGTGCATGCCGGAGATATCGGTCCAGATCTCGCACACCGAAGCCTGAATGGCG
>DATAGL010000604.1:0-9488 GCA_036263755.1 Chitinophagaceae bacterium
AGGCGGCTGATCCAGCTGCTTTTCATCGTTTCTTCTGCAGCCACATAATATACGCTTGTAAAGGGATTGAGGAGGTAATAGGGTACGCCCAGCCGGTTTTTTTTCCGCCATTTCACGGCGCAAAAAATATGAAGAAAGGTAATGACGTCGGCAAAATAGGTCTGGTGGTTCGATACAAACAGCACCCGGCGGTTCGGGAGGTTGCTGATGTGTTCCGTGCCCTGGATCTTCAGCTTGTTCACCAGCGCAATGCCCGGATAGGAAAACACGCCTACCAGCGCATATACGAGCTTGCGTACGAGCTTTACTTCTTTCAATCGGTTTCGATTCATATGTCGGCAAACGATTAAGGATTAAAGTTAAGACTTAAAACGTTTGGAGTTTGGCGTTTGACGTTTCTGCCAACTACACGCTACAAGCTGCAAGGTTCAAGCCATAAGCAAATCAGATAACTGTGGAAATGGAAGGCCTATGCAGGTCCGCACAAATGATGATGTTCCGTATCAGCGCCATCTGTGCCTTTTGCTGCATCTGCAGAATAAACAAATACCTCAGCAGCGCCATCTGTGATCAAAGAAAAGGCCGCACTTACGTGCGGCCTTGGTACAGTATAGCGGAATGTTGCTTACTTCTGTTCGCCTCCGGCGTTGCCTTTCTGCTCTTCCTGCTGCAGTTTTTCCTTGATCTGGGCAAGGGCGCTGAGATCGCCCAGGGTGGGCTTCTCCACTTTGCTCTGCAGGCTCTTCACGGCTTTCTTCGTCTGCTCGGAAGAAGCGCGGGCTTCCTTGCGGGCGGCATCACGCTCGCCGGCCTGGGCTTGTTCCCAGATCCGTGCATGCGATACCACGATGCGCTTCTCGTTGCGGTCGAACTCGATCACCATGAACTCGGCGGTTTCGTCGGCGCTTACGCTCTTGCCGTCTTCCTTGGCCAGGTGACGGTTGGGCGCAAAGCCTTCGAGGCCGTAGGGCAGCTGCACGATCGCGCCTTTGTCGTCGCGACGGGAAACGGTACCCTCATGGATGGTGCCCACAGCAAAGGTATCCTGCAGGCTGTTCCAGGGATCTTCTTCCAGCTGCTTATGACCCAGCTGCAGTTTGCGGTTGTCCTTGTCGATGCCGAGGATCACCACGTCGATCTGCGAACCTACTTTCGTGTATTCGCTCGGGTGGTTAAACCGCTTCAGCCAGCTCAGGTCGGAAATGTGGATCATACCACCGATACCGGCAGTCAGTTCCACGAACACGCCATAAGGAGTGATGTTCTTCACCAGACCGGTATGACGGCTGCCTTCGGGGAACTTGGTCTCGATATCGGACCAGGGATCCTGCGACAGTTGTTTGATGGAGAGTGACATTTTCCGGCTGTTCTTGTCCAGGGTCACCACTTTCGCCTCATGCTCGTCGTTCAGCTTGAAGAACTCCTTCGCATTGATCGGCGTGTTGGCCCAGGTAATCTCGGAAACGTGCACCAGGCCTTCTACGCCAGGCAGGATTTCCAGGAACGCACCGTAATCTTCGATATTTACCACGCGGCCTTTCACCACAGCACCTTCGGAAATGGTTTCCGGCAGCACATCCCACGGGTGCGGGGTCAGCTGCTTCAGGCCGAGGGAGATCCGCTTCTTCTCGTCGTCGAAATCCAGTACCACCACGTTCACCTTCTGGTCCAGCTTCAGCACCTCGCTCGGGTGGTTGATGCGGCCCCAGGAGATATCGGTGATGTACAGCAGGCCGTCGAGGCCGCCGAGGTCCATGAACGCACCGAAGTCGGTGATGTTCTTCACGGTACCTTCCAGTACCTGGCCTTTTTCCAGCTGGCCGATGATCTGGGCACGTTGTGCTTCGATATCGCTTTCGATGAGGGCTTTATGCGATACTACGGCATTCTTGATGGCTTCGTTGATTTTCACCACCTTGAACTCCATGGTCTTGCCCACGAACTGGTCGTAATCGGTAACGGGCTTCACGTCGATCTGCGATCCGGGCAGGAAGGTTTCCATACCGAACACGTCGACGATCAGGCCGCCTTTGGTTTTGGAGGTAACGGTACCGGTAACGATTTCGCCGGTCTTGTGCACTTCCACGATCCGCTCCCAGGCACGGGTAATGCGGGCCTGCTTGCGGCTCAGGTGCAGGTGACCGTTCCGGTCTTCTTTCTCCACCACCATTACTTCCACTTCGTCGCCCACTTTCATGTTCACGAGGTCGCGGAATTCGTTGAGGGAGATGAGGCCGTCGCTCTTGAAGCCGATGTTCAGCACCACGTCTGTCTTGGTGATGCCCACTACGGTTCCTTTGATGAGCTCGCCGTCGTTGAGCTGTACGAACGTGTTTTCATACACTTTGTCGTACTTCTCTTTTTCGTCTTTCGTATAGGAGGCAACATTGCGTTTGTCGATGCTCCAGTCGAAATCGTCATGCGCGGCCACCGTTTCGGCTACCGGCTCGGCCACAGGTACATTTGTTGTCGCTGTAGCAACCTCTGCCGGTTGGGCAGCTGCTTGCTCCTGGCCATCAGCGTTTGGGTTAACAATTTGATTTTCTTCCATAAAAATTCCCGAGGGTTTTGTTCGGGCCTGCGAAGGTAGGAATTTTTGGCTAAAAAGCACCGCAGGTGCAGCCTTTACCGGCGGTAATGTTACTGCTCAAACCCTCCGGACTCCTAAGTCTCTTGGATGGAAAACGCTGCTGCAGGGGAAGCCAGCCCCGTGACAAAAAGGCCGGGAAATCATGGTTTCCGGCTCTGCCGATTTATCTCTTCCATCGTATCCAGTACTTTTTCGGGATGCACATCGCGGGAAAGCTCTTCGATCTCGGCATCCTGCGCTTCTTCCAGTCCCATTTTTTTGGCCATGGCCGTCACCAGCACCACCAGCCGGGTGATCTCGTGCTCCGCCAGCAGGCTCACCTGCAGGTCCAGTTCCGCGCGCTTGTCGGCCTGCTTCGCCATACGGTTCTGACTGATCAGCACAAATGTGGACAGGAAAATCGCTTCCACGGAGGCAAACATCGCCAGCACCACAAAGGAAGGGTCGAATGGTTCTAGCCCCAGCCACCCCAGGTTCCAGCAGATCCATACACCAAACAAACTCAGGTGGATATACACAAACAGCATGCTCCCCGTAAACCGGGTGACCCCATCGGCCATGCGCTCTTCCTTTGATTTACGGGCTTCCTCTTCTTTCCGCCGCAGGAGCAGGGCGCTGATATTGCGCTGTACTATACCTGCCATCCGCGACCGGCTCCCGGTTTCTTCCTTTTGTTCCATGTGAATAAAACAGGGAAATGTATGCCAGTTGTGGGAGCTGCGGACTAGGAGCTTCAAGCTATGAGTTTTGGAACCACTAAGGCACAAAGTTTCACAAAGTGGAGTGAAGAGAAAGGCAGAACAGAGGCCGGACAAAATTTGCGGGCTATTTTATCACTATCTTTTTATAGCGCCAGGAACGTGGAACACTATCTGGCTGGATAACTTCGCCCATCTTCAATCGGTATCCCTTGTTCTTCTGTTCCTTATTGCTCTATTTCAGCTGCAATGGCCTTGGCTGCAATCCAGCCGCTGGTCCAGGCATGCTGAAAATTGAACCCGCCGGTAATGCCATCCACGTCCAGCACTTCGCCGGCAAAAAAGAGGTGGGGCACCTTGCGGCTCATCCCGCTACGGGCATCCACTTCACTTAACTGGATGCCGCCGGCCGTAACAAATTCTTCCTTGAACGTGGTTTTGCCGGATACCTGGACCGTATAGTCGGTAAGAAGGCGCAGCAGGGTGTTTTCCTTCCGGGACGGCAGGTCGGCAAAGCGCTGGTCGCTGCCGATTTCCGCCTGCGCCAGCAGAAATTGCCAGAGCCGGGCCGGAAGCCGGACAAGGTTATGATTCTGCACTTTAGTGGAAGAGTGCTGCTGCCGGGCTTCCGAAAACAGGGCCCGCAGTTCCGGCTCCCCGAAAGCGGGACACCAGTGAATATGCGCGGTAAACTGGTAATTTTTACCCGCCAGTTCACGGGCACCCCAGGCACTGAGCCGCAGCACGGCCGGACCGCTGAGCCCCCAGTGGGTGATAAGCACCGGTCCTTCTTCTGAAAGCTTTGACCCCTCGATCTTTACCCGGGCGGGCGACACGGCAACGCCCATCAGGGCCGTAATGGGGTGTTTCGGCAGGTTGAACGTGAACAGCGACGGCACCGGTTCGGCAATGGTATGTCCGGTAGCCTGCAGCCAGCCAAACAAGGCTCCCTTAGGGTAACCGCCGGTGGCCACGCAAACAAAATCGGCTACCAGCTGCTCCCCTGCCCCTTCAATATGAAATTTCCCTTCCCGGTAATCCAGGGCTTTCACTTCGAAATGCATCCGGATGCGCACCCCATGCCGGTTGGCTTCTCCCAGCAGGCAGGCAATGATGGTTTCCGAATCATCCGTAACCGGGAACATGCGGCCGTCTTCTTCTGTTTTCAGTTGCACGCCGCGTTGTGCGAACCACTCAATGGTGTCGGTTGCGGAAAACTCGTGGAAGGATTTCTTGACAAAGTTCTGGCCGCGCGGATACCGCCGGCTCAGGGCCCCGATATCGAAAAGGCCGTGGGTAACATTGCAGCGACCGCCTCCCGATATCCGCACCTTCGACAGCAGCTTGTTCGATTTTTCCAGCAACAACACTTCCAGTTGCGGCGCCAGGCGCGCCGCATTTACTGCGCAGAAAAATCCGGCAGCACCACCTCCGATGATGATCAGGCGTTTACGGGACATGGGTGTGTGCATTAAGATGTACGATATACGGTGTACGGTGTTATTGTTGCGCTGAAAGGGTCTTTATACAGGACCTGAGTAGAGAGCAGAACACATTTCCCGGAATCATTCAGAACCGTCGGTATACCTGCCTTGCAGCTTGAAGCTATTCTGCAAACAGGTTCGGGTTGGCCCTTTCGGCTTCCTCGATCGGCGCATAGTCGGAAAGCACATCTGCGGCTCCCTTGCGGATGGCCACGTCGTGCTCGAAATGCACGGAAGGTTTGCCGTCCTTGGTACGTACGGTCCAGCCGTCGGGTTCCGTAAACACTTTTTCAGTGCCCAGGTTGATCATCGGCTCGATGGCCAGTACCAGCCCTTCCTTCAGCTTGGCGCCGGTACCGCGCCGGCCGTAGTTGGGCACCTGAGGGTCTTCGTGCATGTTTCGGCCCAGGCCATGACCGACCAGTTCGCGGACAACACCATATCCCTTTTTCTTTTCGGTATGCTCCTGTATGGCGTACGAAACATCGCCGATCCGGTTGCCGGCAACAGCCTTTTCAATGCCTTTATAAAGCGATTCTTTCGTGGTACGGACGAGCTCCTTTACTTCCTCTGCCGGCTCGCCGAGCAGGAAGGTATAGGCATGGTCGCCATGAAAGCCGTTCTTGAAGACACCGACGTCAATGGACACCAGGTCGCCTTCCTGCAGCGGCCGTTCATTGGGAAATCCATGGACCACCACGTCATTCACCGAGATGCAGGAGGAAAAGGGGTATCCGTGGAAGTTAAGGAAGGAAGGCACGGCCCCGTGGTCGCTGATAATCGTATGAATCAGCTTATCAATAGCCAGAGTGGTCATCCCGGGTTTCAGGATCCGGGCCACTTCCGCAATGGTTCCGCTGACCAGCTGCGCGCTGATCCGCATGAGTTCTATTTCCTGTTCGTTCTTTAAATGTATCATCGTTCGTCAAAAACAAAAACCCGGCAAGCAGGCTCACCAGGTTTCTGTACAGATTATTCGTCTTATTAATAAGAGGCTTGCGTTACAGTCTGGCGTCCCTGGATGCGCCCGCTTTTCATCAGGCCGTCGTATTGGCGCATCAGGAGTTGTGTTTCAATTTGCTGCAGTGTATCGAGGATCACACCTACCATGATCAGCAGCGAGGTACCGCCGAAGAAAGTAGAGAAACCCTGCGTTACGCCCAGCAGCTGGGCAATACCCGGAAGGATACCGATGAGGGCCAGGAAAACGGCACCCGGAAGGGTGATCTTGTCCATAACTGCACCGATATAATCGGCCGTAGGCTGACCCGGCTTCACGCCCGGTACGAAACCGTTGTTCTGCTTCAGGTTGTCGGCGATCTGCTTCGGATTGAAGATAAGGGCCGTATACAGGAAGGTAAAGCCGATCACTACGGTAGCGTAAATGACCATATACCAGACGTTGCTGTGGTCGGTAAAGATCCGCTGGATCCCCTGGCCGGTTTCGGATTGCTGCACAGCCGAGTTCAGGTTGAACAGGGTAGGCAGGAACATGATGGCCTGGGCAAAGATGATGGGCATGACACCGGCACTGTTCACCTTGATGGGAAGGAACTGCCGGGCGCCGCCACCAAACTGGCGGTTGCCGACGATCTGCTTGGCATAGTTGACCGGGATTTTCCGGACGCCCTGTACCAGGAGGATACAACCCATAATAATGGCAATCAGGATGGCGATCTCTACGATGAAGATCAGGATCTGACCGGTACGTACGGATTTGTTGGCAAATTCCTGCATGAAGGATTGCGGCAGGCGGGCCAGGATGCCCACCATGATGATGAGCGAAGTACCGTTACCCAATCCCTTATCGGTGATCTTTTCGCCCAGCCACATCACGAAGAGGGTACCGGCGGTAAGGATCACTACGGTGGAAAGCCAGAAATAGTCTTCATAACCGGCGATAATGCCGTTTGAGGAAGCTACCATTTCCCGCAGGTACGCCACATAAGCCGAACCCTGAACAAAAGCCACGATAACGGTCAGGTAGCGGGTCCACTGGTTGATTTTTTTGCGGCCGCTTTCTCCTTCCTTCTGCATTTTCTGGAACTGGGGGACCAGCACCGTCATCAGCTGCATAAAGATAGAGGCAGAGATGTACGGCATGATGCCGATGGCGAAGATCGAAGCCTGCGAGAAGGCACCGCCGGCAAAGGTGTCGATCAGGCCCAGGATGCCGCCGGAAGAAGTTTCCGAAAGCTGGCGGAGGGCCGTAGGGTCGATACCCGGCAGCACGATGTGGGCACCGATACGGTAAATGAGAATCAGGAGCAGGGTCACCAGGATCTTGCTTCGGAGTTCGTCGATGCTCCAGATGTTTTTCAGAGTCTGAATAAGATTTTTCATCTGCGAATGGTTTGCCTTTTCAATGCATCAGATGAGACCATCCGGTCATAGGGTGGTACCGGATAGTTTCTTTGGAGATGAAAAGTAACGGTCCTAATAGTTTAAAAATCAAAAGGTTTGCGATAATAAGACATATAATCCTTTATTGCAAACCTTTTTCACTTATCAATGATCCGATTGTTATTTTAGTTTCCCACGTCAGGCGGGCTACGAATGTACGAAAATTACTTCACGATCTCGACGGAACCGCCGGCCGCTTCGATCGCCTGCTTCGCTTTTTCGCTGATCGCGTTCACTTTGAAGGTGAGCTTGCTCTTGATCTCGCCGTTACCCAGCACTTTCACGCGGTCGGTCTGGCTGATCAGTCCGTTGGTGTACAGGTTTTCCAGGGTAAATTCCTGGATGCCGTACTTCTCGGACAGCTGTTCGATCTGACCCAGGTTGAACACCTTGTATTCAATACGGTTGATATTTTTGAAGCCGCGCTTCGGTACCCGGCGCTGGATCGGCATCTGGCCTCCTTCGTGGGCCATCTTGCGCTGGTAGCCCGTCCGGGACTGCTGGCCTTTGTTACCTTTTGTGGAGGTGCCACCTTTACCGGAAGCTTCACCACGTCCTAAACGCTTCTCTTTGTGTACCGAGCCCTTTGCGGGTCTTAAATCGTGTAATCTCATGTTCTTTGATTTTTGACTTGACGGGGAATCACCCCTCGCTTGTTGAATAAATATTTAGATGGGAAACCTCATTATAAGTCAAAAGTCAAAAGTGAAAACCAGGAACTTTCAGGTTTTGACTTTTAACTTTTGCCTTATCGGCTTCTTCCTTTACGCGACCTCTTCCACCTGCAGCATATGGCCAACGGCGCGCACCATACCCAGGATCTGGGGGGTGGCTTCCACTTCGCGGGTGGCGTTCATTTTATTGAGCCCCAGCGCCTTCAGGGTTTCTTTCTGGCGCACCGGGCGGTCGATCGGGCTTTTTACCAGGGTAATCTTGATCTTTTTCATATCAAATAGTTTAAGGTTCAAGGTTTAAGGTTTAAGGTTGGTTACAGAGAACGTTACACCTTAAACTTTAAACTTTAAACGGTAGGCAGTTGTTATCCGTTGAATACTTTCTTCAGCCCGATCCGGCGGGTTTTGGCTACGCTTACGGGCTCACGCAGCAGGGCGAGTGCCTCAAAGGTTGCCTTCACCACGTTGTGGGGGTTGGCGGAGCCCAGCGACTTGGCCAGTACGTCGGTTACACCGGCGCTTTCCAGTACGGCGCGCATGGAGCCCCCGGCGATCACACCGGTACCATGGGCGGCAGGCTTGATCAGTACCTTGGCGGCACCAACCTTTGCCAGCTGATCGTGGGGGATCGTTCCGTGCATTACCGGAACCTTGATCAGGTTCTTCTTTGCATCTTCGATTCCCTTGGTGATGGCTTCCTGAACTTCCTTGGCCTTACCCAGTCCATGACCGACCACGCCATTCTCGTTACCCACAACCACCAATGCAGAGAAACTGAAAGCACGACCACCCTTGGTAGTTTTTACTACGCGGTTGATTGCCACAACCTTTTCTTTCAGTTCCAGGTCGCCGGCTTTAACTCTGTTTAAATTAGCTTTTGCCATTTTGTATTACTTAGTCAATTACGTTTGTTGATACTCGAAGCCTACAGCATAGTGCCGGAAGCTGCTCTTAGAATTGGAGGCCTCCTTCGCGGGCACCTTCGGCAACGGCTTTTACCCGGCCATGATAGAGGTTACCACCGCGGTCGAACACGACAGTCTCCAGCCCCAGGTCCTTTGCCTTGCGGGCAATGGCCTGACCGACCAGACGGCTCTTTTCGGATTTGGTACCGGTCTGTGCCTTGATGTCCTTATCGCGGGAAGAAGCAGCAGCCAGGGTCACGGCATTATCGTCGTCGATAAGCTGTGCATAGATATCGGTGTTGCTGCGGAAAACAGAAAGACGGGGCTTTTGGGCCGTACCGCTGATCTTTTTGCGGATGCGGTAGCGGATATCTTGTCTTCTGGTTGATTTAACGCTTGTTTTCATGATGCTGTATTTAGTTCCTGATACTGCCAGGAGCCTGTTAAATAAAATTGAATGGCAGGTGCGCTGCAAAAGAACGGCGTACGTGCGGTACGCCATTCCACCAAGCGCTTACTTACCAGCAGCCTTACCGGCCTTCTTGCGAACCACTTCACCCTGGTAGCGAACACCCTTGCCTTTGTACGGCTCCGGCTTGCGCAGACCGCGGATCTTGGCAGCTACCTGACCGATCAGCTGGCGGTCGATACCTTCCAGGGTGATTTCAGGGTTCTTACCTTTTTCCTGGGCGGTAGCCACTTTCAGTTCTTTCGGCACTTCAAATATGATGTTG